>JBBEDG010000119.1:0-5685 GCA_040881405.1 Flavobacteriales bacterium
AGCGAAGGCGCCGACGAGATCGACATGGTCATCAGCCGCGGCAAATTCCACAGCGGCGAGTACGGCTTCGTATTCGACGAGATCGCCGCCATCAAGGAAGCTTGCGGCGATGCACGCTTGAAAGTGATCCTCGAGACCGGCGAGCTCGGTACCTACGACAAGGTGCGCCTCGCCAGCGACATCGCCATCGCCGCCGGTGCTGACTTCATCAAGACCAGCACCGGCAAGATCAACCCCGCTGCGACGATGGAAGTGACGCTTGTGATGCTCCACGCGATCCGCGACCACTACCTGAAGACCGGTAAGATGATCGCCATGAAACCCGCCGGCGGCATCCGCACCAGCAAGCAAGCGCTGCACTACCTGATGATGGTGAAGGAGGAGCTCGGTCCCGAGTGGCTCAGCAACCACTGGTTCCGTTTCGGTGCGAGTAGCCTGGCCAACGACATCCTCATGCAGTTGCAGAAGGAGGCCGATGGACACTACCAGAGCGCGGACTATTTCAGCTTGGACTAGGCTCTCTTCCCGCAACCGCATTCCGTTCCCATGGACAGCATCACCATCACCCGTCCCGACGATTGGCACATCCACCTCCGGGATGGAGAAGCCCTGGCCACCACCGTACCGCATGCAGCCCGCAATTTCGGACGGGCCATCGTAATGCCCAACCTGCGGCCTCCGGTTACCACCGTGAAGGATGCCATGGCGTACCGCGAACGGATCATGGCCGCTGTGCCCGCAGGCAGCTCGTTCCAGCCCTTGATGACGCTGTACCTCACGGACCGTACCGCACCGGCCGAGATCGCCTTGGCGAAGGAGAGCGGAGTGGTAACCGCCGTGAAGCTCTATCCCGCCGGGGCCACCACCAATTCCGATTCCGGTGTCACGGCACTGGAACACTGTTTCCCGGCGTTGGAGGCCATGCAGAAGCACGACATCCCGCTGCTCATCCACGGCGAGGTCACCGATGCCGACATCGACATCTTCGACCGGGAGAAGGTCTTCCTGGACCGGCACTTGGCGCCGATCATCCAGCGCTTCCCCGAACTCCGCATCGTGCTGGAACACATCACCACGCGGGATGCCGCCCAGTTCGTGGAGGCTGCTTCACCAATGGTGGCCGCCACCATCACCGCGCACCACCTGCTGCTGGACCGCAACGACATGCTGGCCGGAGGCATCCGTCCGCACCTGTACTGCCTGCCCATCCTGAAGCGCGGCACCCACCGGGAGGCCCTGGTGGCGGCGGCCACAAGCGGCAACCCCAAGTACTTCCTGGGCACCGACAGCGCACCACACGCCCGGCCCACCAAGGAGACCGCCTGTGGCTGTGCGGGCGTGTACACCGCCCATGCGGCCATCGAGCTGTATGCTGAGGTCTTCGATCGTGCCGGCGCGTTGGACAAGCTGGAGGCTTTCGCAAGCTTCCACGGTCCGGATCACTACAAGCTGCCGAGGAACACGGACCGCATCACGCTGACGCGTCGCGCGTGGGCCGTGCCCGATGTGTTCCCATTCGATGGGGATACGCTGGTGCCTTTCCGTGCTGACGCATCCGTGGAGTGGAGCGCTGAGGCGGTTGGCGCTGCATCCGAGGCTTGATCTTCCGTTCAACCAACCAGGCAAGTATGGCGTGACACGGCGCGCTCCGCTTCGGCGCCAGCAGCCTGGCCAAAGACATCCTGATGCAGTTGCAGAAGGAGGCTGATAGGCGCTGTCAGAGCAAGGATCACTTCAGCCTGGACCGACCCTCGCCCGAAGCGATCGATGATCGCCGACCCGTGTATCGTACCCTTGGATATGCGGGCGCTTGTCAACCAAAGTTCTATTGCGCACCACCGTCATTCGCCTGTGCTTTGTGATCAGCATTTACAAGATCACAACACCATGCGACTGCGCCCAACTCTTCCCGGTCTTTTGGCCCTTGCACTGGCCCACGGCCCCTTCAGCGCTCAAGCCCAACTACCCACCCTCGATCCGGTGTTCGCCACGAACGGTGTGCTTTCAGTGCCACTTCAAGCGCCCGTGAGCGACGGTGGTTCCGCTAACTTGTTGGCACTTCAGGGCGGCAGCTATTTGGCGATCGGTGAAGCGTCGTATTCCGGCAGTATCGGGATAGCGGCGCAAGGGGTGTTGGTGAAGTTCGATGCGTGCGGTGCGCTCGATCCGACTTTCGGCACGTCAGGAGTTTCGCAGTTGGTTGGAGGCGTGGACTGGCGTGTACTTCCCAGCGAAGGAGTGCAGCTCACGGATGGTTCCATCCTGCTTGCCGGTACGACCAACACGGGTTTTGGTGCCGTAAGTACGAACCGCCACACCATGGTAAAAGTGCTGCCTGACGGTACCCTGGATGCCACCTACGGTGCTGGCGGGTTCCTGATCCAGAACTCATCGGATGGGGTGGCCTCCAGCTACGGAACGGACCTGCTCGCTCTGCCGAGCGGAGGTTTCGTGGCGACTGCTGTGCAGAGCGGGAATATCAACGGCGGTTCGCGAGCGCTTTCCTTGTTCGGTTACCTGGCTGACGGAGATGTCGACGCATCCTTTGGTACCGGCGGTGCCGTGCACGTGGCGAAACCCGAGTTCGCATTCATGGCGCAAGCCCACCTGACGAATACATCCACCATCCTGGTGGCCTACGGTCGCCGCTTCACCAACAACATGCGGATCGAACTCAGTGCGTTCACCTTGGAAGGGGAGCCAATCATCACCTTCGGGAACAACGGCAATGTGGATGACACCACCAATTTCCTAGGCGGCGGTTCCGATCCGAACGACTTCGCCTCGGTGTTGGATGACGCAGGTAGGTTGACGGTAATGGGTGCCCTGGACCAAGACAATATCCAGTTGATCCGCTTCCTGTCCAACGGTTCGCGCGATCTCTCCTTCGGCACGAATGGGCGCTTGCTTATCCCGCACTTGGGAACGAACCTTCCGCCCGATGCATCGAACCTCAAGATCCTGGCCGATGGAAGCTTGTTGGCGTTGGTGAAAGCAGGTACACCCGGCAACACCCCTGGCACACAGTGGTTCCTGCTCAGCAGCGAAGGCGAACTCCTGGCCAACGACAACGAGCCTTGGCTCTCTCTCGGTTTCAACAAGGCGAGCGATGTGCTCGAGATCGAGGAGGGCCGGTGGTTGGTCCTTTCGGCATCGCAATTCCCTGCTGGTATGGCGGTGCGCCGCTTCTCCACGGATGCAGTGGTGCTGCCGAGCATCAGCCTATCCGGTCCTTCGCTCATCGCAACGGGCAGCGGTCCGGGTTTTCAATGGTACTTGGATGGCAGCGCGATCACCGGTGCCACCGCGATCACCTTCGAGCCAACAACGAACGGCACGTACACCGTGGAGATGACCGACGCGCTGGGCTGCACCGTTGTATCCGCACCATTCCAACTGCTCAACGTGGGTGTGCAAGCGCTGGACCCAGCATCGGCAATGGTGGTCGCTGGTCCTGACGCTTATGGCCTGCTCACCGTGCGAGGCGAAGGAATGATCACCTACGAACTGCTCGATGCGCGTGGGGTGCGGTTGAAGACCGGCATGATGGCCTCGGGCTTCGACCAGATCGCAACAGCGGAATTGGCATCGGGCACCTACGTGCTTGTACTGCGCTCCGCGAAAGGCCGTCAAGTGTTCCGCTTCTTCGCGGAATGAGTGCGTGATGACAGGCGTTGAAAACGCCCGGAGGTGTGCGATGGCATGCTTCCGGGCGTTCTCGTTCCATGGTGCGCCGCTATCTTTGAAACCATGGCCACCAAGACCAAGAAGAACGCCCTCGACTGGGCCCTCGCCCCCGCCCCCGAGTCCAAAGACCACGTCAAGATCCACGGAAGCTTCTGAATGACACCCTCGGTCGCATATGGTCTCGTTGTGGGCGTTGCCGCTTTGATCCTGTCAGGTGCTGTTGAGCCGAAAGACCAGCACCAGGACTTCCATCTGTTCTTCAACACCGCTGGCCTTGGATCGGAGATGGGAACCTTGCAGCCCACATTGAAGGTGGAAGGCGACCATTTCAACTATACGCTCGAACAGAACTCACACTACGGAACCCGAACGTTGGAGAGTCAGGATGTCTGTAGCGGAACACTTCGAGCAGCATCTGTCGACTCGATCATTGAACTCGCGAAGAGCGTTGGTGATACCTTGGTGTATCGCACGGATCCGCACGTTTCCAGCGGCGCCATCAGCGAACTCGTGGTCAAGAGCAAAGATGTGTCCGTTCACTTCACCCTTCACAACGACTCTCATCCAGTCGCTGACAAGATCATCGCAATTTTGAACTCGAACCTTCCGGCGGACAAGCAAAGGCTCTATATCGTAGACCCCAAGTGAACATGGCAACCAAGAAGAAAACCGTTGAGTGGGCCCTCGCCCCAGCCCCCGAGTCCAAAGACCACGTCAAGATCAACGAGCAATACGAGCTCTTCATCAACGGCAAGTGGCAGAAGCCCAAGAGCGGCAAGTACTTCGACACCATCAACCCCGCCAACGAGCAGAAGCTCGCGCGCATCGCCGAGGCCAACGATGCCGATGTGGACGCCGCCGTGAAGGCCGCGCGCAAGGCGTATGACAATGTGTGGAGCAGGATGCCCGCGGCAGAACGCGCCAAGTACATCTACCGCATCGCGCGCTTGTTGCAGGAGAAGGCCCGCGAATTCGCCGTCATCGAAAGCATGGACGGCGGCAAGGCCATCCGCGAAAGTCGCGACGTGGACGTGCCGCTCGCCGCCGCGCACTTCTTCTACTACGCCGGTTGGGCCGACAAGCTCAAGTACGCCTTCCCCGGCAAGCAAGTATCGCCGCTCGGCGTCGCGGGGCAGGTCATCCCCTGGAACTTCCCGCTGCTCATGGCCGCGTGGAAACTCGCGCCCGCCCTGGCCTGCGGCAACACCGTGGTGCTGAAACCCGCCGAGACCACACCGCTCACCGCGCTCAAGCTTGCCGAGCTCTTGCAGGAGGCCGAACTCCCCGATGGCGTCGTCAACATCGTCACCGGTGCGGGAGCCACGGGCGCGGCGGTCGTCATCCATCCCGATGTCAACAAGGTCGCCTTCACTGGCAGCACCAACGTGGGCAAGCTCATCCAGCGCGCCACGGCAGGCAGCGGCAAGAAGCTCACCCTCGAGCTCGGCGGCAAAGCGGCCAACATCATCTTCGCCGACGCCGCCATCGACCAGGCCGTCGAAGGCATCATCAACGGCATCTACTTCAACCAGGGCCACGTGTGCTGCGCCGGCAGCCGCCTCTTCGTGGAAGAAGGCGTGTACGACGAGGTCATCCGCAAGCTCAAGCACCGCATGCGCTCCCTCGTGGTGGGCGATCCGCTCGACAAGAACACCGACATCGGCGCCATCAACAGCCGCGAGCAACTAACAACCATCAACAAGTACCTGAAGCACGGCGTCAGCGACGGAGCGGAAATGTACCAGCCCACCTGCGACCTCCCCAGCAAAGGCTTCTGGTGCCGCCCCACGCTCTTCCTCAACGTGGCGCAAAGCGCGCGCATCGCGCAGGAGGAGATCTTCGGTCCCGTGCTCGCCGTGCAGACCTTCCGCACCGTGGACGAGGTGATCCAGAAAGCCAACAACACCCCCTACGGCCTCAGCGCCGGCGTGTGGACGGACAAAGGCAGCAAGATCTTCAACCTCACCAGCAAACTGCGCGCGGGCGTCATCTGGGCCA
>JBBEDG010000120.1:0-5684 GCA_040881405.1 Flavobacteriales bacterium
CAGGAACGCCAACCAGAAGGCAGTGTCCTTTGGCGAAGATGCCCAAGAGCACGTGGTCCACGACCTGTTCCTGGCCGATGATCACCTTGCCGATCTCAGCTTTCAAAGCACGATAGCGATCCCCGAATCGTTCCACCGCCTCTACATCGTTCACAGGTATGCTCATGTTCTCTTCAGGTATGATGGAGCAGGCCTATTCCGTTGCGGATGTAGGCTGCCAGTCGTGGGTGAATGTGCAGGAACCGAATTCGGGCGCCATACGCACGTAGGTACCTTGAAGACGTTCCTCCACCCAGGTATCTATGGATTCCGCCCTCATCTTGCCTTCCGCAGCTTGCTGGATAAGGCGGTAATCGTCCTTCAGGTTCGCCTTGTGCGGCTCGGTGCGCAAGTTCAGTTGAAGCAGTCTGTAGGCCTTGGTCGCGTCCGGAAGCACCACCAGTTGTGGCTCGCTCACCTCTCCAGCCTTCAATTTGTCCAGTACGAAGAATACCTGCTGATCCAAACTACTCATGTCCCAACGGGTGGAATTGTTGTTGGGCTCGATCATGAGCCCGTTGGTACCCTTGCTTTCCTCGTCGCTGGTATGGCGCCCCGCGAGGGTGGCGAAATCCTCCTTGCCGGCATTGATCATCGCGGCCAGACTATCCAGGAAAACCCGTTCTCGCTGGAGGTCCGCATTGCTCACTTGGGGGCGCATCAGGACGTGTCGTGCGTTGTACTGTTCGCCACGCCTTTCGATCAACTGCATGAAGTGGTAACCGAACTGGGTCTTGAAGACCTGTGAAACTTCACCTTCCTTGAGGCTTAGGGCCACTGCATCGAACTCGGGTACCATGACGCCAGTGGGCACCATACCAAGCTGGCCGCAATCCTTGGCCGAACCGGGATCCTCCGAAAAAAGAATGGCCACGGTACAGAAGTCCTTCTCCTCTTTGATGATCTGCTCCCGGTACTCATCGATGCGCCTGCGCACCCGGCGCTCTTCTTCATCGCTGGGCTTGGGAATGCGTAGGATCTGGGAGTACTCCACCTCGGCGTTGATGAACGGCACGCTGTCGGCAGCAATGCGTTGGTAAAAGCGCTGCACGTCCCGCGGGGTGAGGCGTACATCGCCACTGATCCGCTGCTGCATGTTCTGCACCAGCAATTGGTCGTGGATCTGGTCGCGGAAATCGGATCTGATCTCGGCCACGGATTTGCCGTAGAACTTCTCCAACTCCTTCTCTCCACCGAGTTGGGAGGCGAAATAGCGGATCCTACGGTCCAATTCAGCGGTCACCTGGGCCTCATCAACCACCACACTGTCCAAGCGCCCTTGTTCCACAAGCAGCTTCTCGTAAAGCAGGTCCTCCAATTCACCACAGACGAATTGATCGGTGATCGCGATGCCACTGGAACGCGCTTGCTCGGTGCGTGCCACGATCTCCGACTGGAGAATGGCCTCGCGACCTACCACGGCCACCACGCGATCGATGAGCTGCCCTTGTGGCTGGGCCATGGAAGGCGCTGTGGTCGCCATGGCCATAAGCAGTAAGAACAATTCAGTACACCTCCACATGGCCATTCGCTTGAGCATCTTGATGAACGTCCTCCCGCATCCTTTCCAGCAGCTGGAGCTTTCGCTGGTTGATCAGGATCGAGCGGATATCAGCCTCGACCAAGGCCAGGGGCGAAACGCTGTCCTTGCGGCGAAGTTCCAGTATATCCACGAAATAGCCACCTTCCAGATCACGAAGTACGGTACGCCCTTCACCAAGTTGGTCCTCGGAGCCTTGGGCGGCCAGCACGGGTATCTCCGATCGCAGATCCGTGAGGGTGCTCCACTGGGCGCTGCGGTCCACGATCGGAACGTTGCGTTGCGCCAGCCATAACTCCACCTCACGCATGCGCCCGGCATCCCCGCTCATGAAATGATCCTGCAATTTCTTCAAGGTGCGTTTGTCCGACTCCCTCACCTTGAACCACCGAAGGCGCAGGATGTTGTCCCGAAGTTCGAAATTATCGCGGTTCTTCTCATAGTACTCCTCGACCTCGCTACGGCCCAGTGCCGTGTCGAGCTTCTGGTCCACCAAAGCTTGCTCGTAGGTGAAGATGATCAACGAATTGCGGTAATCGGCCAACTTGGCTTCGAAGTCCTTCTGCTCAGCGGCAAGATTCTCTTCCGCCTTGCGCAACACCACGCGTTGGCGGATCCAGTTGTTGATGTAGGCATTCGCCAACGCAGCGCTGTCCTCCACAGTGGCATCCAGGGGAACAACCTGCCGGATGTCGCTCCAGTACAATGTTTCTTCGAAGGCACGCGCCACTGCCGGATCGGAAGGGTCGACTTGCGGGCCGCAAGAGGCAAGACACAATACAGCGAAAAGGGTACCCGTGGGTGCCCTGTTCGCCAAGCTGTGCATTACCCCGGGTGTCACTGGATGGAGTATAGCACCTCCTTGTCCACGACCACCGGATACTTGGCGCGCAACTCACGGACCCATTCACGCTCAAGACTGTCCTGGTAGGCTGCGGTGATGGCTCCGCGCGCTTCGTCCAAACCTTTGGGAGCACGAGGAAGAATGCGCTTCACATCAACGATCACAATGCGGTCGTCCAAAGCGATATCCTTGCTCAGCCCCGGTGCATCCAGGTCCTTCAAGAAGGGTTTCTGCTCGGTTGTATAGATCCCTCCATCGATCTCCAGTGCCAGTGCGCTCTTCGCGTTCACGGCACTCACCAGCTCGGCGCCGCGCGTGCCCTTACGCAATAGCGTGCGCACTTGCTTGGCAACGGCGCTGTTGGCACAGGTGTGGATGTCCACATCGTAGCGGGTGTCCCACATGAATTTGTTGGCGTTCGCTGCTTGGAAGGCCTCCAACCCTGCGGTATCGCGCACAGCGCGCCCCCACACGTTCTGGTCGGTGAGCTCGAACAGAAGGATGCCGTCGCGGTACTCCTTCATTAGCATGCGGAAATCAGCGTACTTCTCTTCCAAATGACCATCCTCATAGGCGAGGAGGCTTTCGTCCACCAGTTCATTGAAGCGGGCTTCGACATGTTCCGCCACAGGAATTACCCGCTCGCGCTTTTGCTTGGCCTCCAAATGGTCCAACAGGTCCTGCTGGGTAAAGACCTTTTCGTTGATGTTGAAAACCGGTTTGGTGAGCTTCTTCGCCTTTTTGCGGTCGTATGTCCAACCCTGCATCACATTGCGCACCACCACAGTGTCGTCCATGGTCTGGGCCATGTCATCGTGTTCGCGACTGCGCGTGTTCACCATGCGACCGTTCTTCACCGTACCAAGCAATTCGCGTTCGTAAGCGACCTTGTCCTTCATGTAAGGGCCTACCACAAGGTTCCTGCGGATGAGGGTATCGGTGGTGGCAGTGCCTTTCTTGAAGATGGTGCTGTCCACCAGCTTCATCACAGGCTTCAGGTTCTTGGTCAGGACAAGCACACCATACTCCTTCCGGAGCTGGTCCAGAAAGGCTTTGCGGGTGACATCGGCGCGACTGTCGCGACCGATCTTGGACTTCAATTCCGCCTTTGCCCCTTCGAAGGTGGGCGGCGGCGTGTACTCAATGCGACGGATGATGTGCCAGCCGTAGCGTGAGCGCACAGGTGCGCTTACATCACCATCCTTATTGAGGGCGAAAGCGGCATCCTCGAATTCCTCGATCATCTTCCCGGTGCTGAACTGGGGAAGTTCGCCTCCCTTGGTGTTGGAGCTTTCATCCTCGCTGAAGCGCATTGCTGCATCGGCGAAGGTGTATTCGCCTGCAACAAGACGGGAGTGGATCTCACGGATACGGTCCTCAGCGCTCTTCTGCTGCTCAGGGGTATCCTGCTCGGTGCTGCGCAGCATGACGTGGGCTGCTTTCATCTGGCCGCGGGCCGCGCGCTTGTCCACGACCTTGATGATGTGGTACCCGAATCGGGTGCGCACAGGCTTGCTCACTTCGCCTACAGCAGTGCCGTATGCAGCGGATTCGAAAGGATACACCATCTGCAGGGCGCTGAAGTAGCCCAGATCACCCCCGTTCTTGCTTGCGCTAGGATCCTCCGAACCACCAACACCCTTGGCCACGGTGGCGAAATCCTCACCCTTCACCACACGATCGCGCAAAGCGTTGATGCGCTTCCATGCGGATAGCGTATCCTCTGGTGATGCATCAGGCTGGACCTGCACCAGTATATGGCTGGCGCGGATCTCTTGTTGCATGCGATCGTAGGCCTCACGCATAAGGGTCTCGTTCAACTCGCGGTCGATGAGATAAGGGCGTGCCAGCTGCTTGCGGTACCCTTCCAACTCGTTGCGGAACTTCTGGATGGTATCCATGCCGAGGACTTCGGCCTCGCGTACCTTGAGCTTGTAGTTGATGAACAGCTCCAGGTATTCGTCCAAGGCCTCGCGGGTTACCGGCGCGTCCTTGTTGTTCTTCTTGTAGATCGCCTCGAACTCACCACGAGTGACCGCTCCTCCGTCCACGGTCATCAGCACAGGGTCGGATGCTCCATTCTGGGCGGAGGCTCCAAGCGTGAGACCTGCAAGCAGGACCATTGCGGACCATTTCATACGTACCATCAGGCTTTGCATAGCATTTCGGGGTGAAGGGTCGCAAATGTAACCCATGGAACTTGTGTGTATGGGATGCCCATGCCGTTAAAAGATCCAAAGTCGAAGCCACTGGAAATGAAAAGGATACGTAGGCAACAGCGAGCCCCGGCACCTGCGGCAGCGCACTGGAGCACAGTGGCCGGTATAAGCCATTGGTATTGCCGACCCTGCGCGAAGTACGGACACCACCGTGGCTGATACAGCTTGTCGCTGTACCATTGCAACGCAGCCAGACATCACGCATGAAACACGGCCTCATCGTACTTGCACACGGCAACATCCCCGATCTGGTGGATGTGCTTGCCCAGTTCGGACCGGACTGTGTGGCGTACGTGCATCTTGACCGCAAGGTGCACGTGTCGGGCGAAGACATCAGGCTGTTGAAGGAGCAGCCCAACGTGCGCTTCGTTAGCCGACGCTATGCCGTGAACTGGGGTGGGTTGAACATTGTGAAAGCTATTCTGCTCCTTGTACGCGAGGCCGTGAAGGATACGGAGATCGGCTACCTGCACATGATCACAGGCACGGACCGGATCATCGTAATGCCCAGTATGTTCAAGGCCTTCTTCGCCCGGAATGCAGGCACCGAATACTTGCTTCATTTCCCATTGCCCACGCCTTACTGGCCAAATGGCGGCTTGGACCGGCTGGCGCGATTCGACCCGATCGACCTGTTCGATGTGCGATCGGCACGGGGCAAACGATCGCGGAATTTCATGCTGCACGTGCAGCAGCGCCTAGGTCTGGAACGAAGCATACCGGCCGACTTTCCTCCGCTGTACGGAGGATCCATGTCCTGGAGCCTGACGCGCGAATTGCTGTTGCACGTGCTGACCGAAGTGGACCGAAAGCCGGCATTCCTCCGTCGCTTCGCATTCACCTACTGCCCGGACGAGATCGCCTTGCAAACGCTGATCATGAACTCTCCTTTCGCCGCACGTGTGGAGAACAACAACCTGCGCTACATAGACTGGACGCGCAAGAAGAACCCACAACCCTACGTGTTGGACCTGGACAACTGGGACGCGATGATCGGTTCGGGAATGCTCTTCGCGCGGAAGATCGACCGGCCATTCTCGGA
>JBBEDG010000121.1:0-5678 GCA_040881405.1 Flavobacteriales bacterium
GGCTGACCTTGCAGACGCAGGGCCAATTTCACGCGCGTTGGCTCGTCCTCTTTCAATTCCAGGAAGTCCACATGCTCCACGCGGTCGGTGGTTGGGTGGAACTGTTTGTCGTGGATCATGGCCAGCGTCTTGGTGCCGTCCAGATCCAGCTCGATACCGTTCACATCGGGGGTGAAAACGAGCTTGTTGAGGATGGACTCCTCAACGCTGAAGTGCACCACGTTGGCGCCTCCGTAGAGCACGCATGGTACGCGTTTGTCACGGCGCAATTGAGCGGCGTCCTTGGAGCCTGTGGTGGTGCGGACCGTGCCGCTGAGCGCTACTGTGTTCATGACCGTAGGTAGTGGTTATGCAATGATGAAATGTCCGCTGATGCTCTCGTGCGTCCGCACCCGCCGAATGACATCGGCGAAAAGGTGGTCCACGGAAAGTTGCTTGATCTTGCGCACCGGCATGCCTTCGGCCGGGCGCAGGGGGATGGTATCTGTAACGATGAGCTCGGCGAGCTGGCTGGCCTCGATGCACTCGTAGGCCTCTCCGCTCAGCACGGCGTGGGTGCACAGGGCACGCACGCTGGTGGCACCCAGGTCCATCATCATGTCGGCGGCCTTGGTGAGCGTGCCTGCTGTGTCGATCATATCGTCCACCAGCACCACGTTCTTGTCCTTCACATCACCGATCACGGTCATGCTGTCGATCTGGTTGGCCACCTTACGCTGCTTGTAGCAAATGGCCATGTCCACGCCCAAATGCTTCGCGTAAGCATTGGCGCGCTTGGTGCCTCCGGTATCGGGTGCTGCCATCAGCAGGTTTTCCAAGCCCAAGTCCTTGACATAGGGCAGGAAGATGGTGGACGCGAAGAGGTGGTCCACCGGCACCTCGAAGAAGCCTTGGATCTGGTCGGCGTGGAGGTCCATCGTCATGATGCGGTCCACACCGGCAGCGGTCAACATGTTGGCCACCAGCTTGGCCCCGATGCTTACGCGGGGTTTGTCCTTGCGGTCCTGTCGTGCGAACCCGAAGTAGGGCATAACGGCCACGATGCGCTTGGCGCTGGCACGCTTGGCGGCATCCACCAGCATCAGCAGTTCCAGCAGGTTGTCAGCTGGCGGAAAGGTGCTTTGCACAATGAACACCAGTTCACCCCGCACGGTCTCCTCGAAACTGGGCTGGAATTCTCCGTCGCTGAAGCGCGCTACTGTCACCTCTCCCAAGGGCTCACCACTGGCCGCAGCGATCTTCTCCGACAGGTACCGTGTGGCGGTACCGCTGAAGATCTTGGAGCTTTCTTGCTGCATTGTTGATGGTCCTTTGTTCCGTACGCATCGCGCGAGCGGGTGGAAAAGGGCTGCAAATGTAGTGATCTTCCGTTGGTTATCAACAGGTGTTGGTAGTTCGTTCGCCAGCAGCCTTTCCCGCTGTGTACCAAGGGCCAAGGTGGAGCGGATCCGGGGCTCTTCATCGCCCGAGGGAAGCCGAGTACCTTGCGGCGCAATTCGTATTTGCCCCATGCCGAAAGAAAACAACGACCGCACACCCGCCCAGCTCGCAGAAGAGGTATTGGCCACCATTCGCCGCACCGGCCATACGGGCTCCACCAGCCAGCAACTGGCACTCCAGCTGGGTTTCAAGGACAAGAGCCAGCGCTACCTGCTCTTCGATGCCATTGACCAATTGTTGGACGACGGCCGCATAGAAAGCGGCAAGAAAGGACGCTACACCGTGGTGGGTGGCCCCGATGGCGATACGGCCGAGGGCACCATCGACATCATTGCGAGCGGCGCTGGGTATGTGCGGCTTGGAAAGGTCGGGCTCGACGATGTGTACATCGCACAGCGCGATACAGGCACGGCCCTGCATGGCGATACCGTACGCATCAAGGTGCAGGGCGGCCGAGGTTCACGCTCCGAGGGCAAAGTGCTGGAGGTGCTGAAACGCCGCCGCACCGAGTTCGTGGGCACCATTCACAAGCATGAAAGCCGCACGATCCTGGTGGCCGATGACCAACGTGTCCAGAAACCCTTCTTCATCCCCCCTACCGAGATCAACGGGGCCAAGGAGGGCGATAAGGCCATCATCGAATTGGGCGAGTGGAAGGATGCGCGCGACCCCGCCCGTGGCAAGGTTCTGCGCGTGCTGGGCAAGGCCGGCGAGCACAATGTGGAGATGCACGCGATCCTGGCCGAGTTCGGGCTTCCCTTGGAGTTCCCGGAAAGCGTGCTGAAGGCCAGCGGCGAGATCCCCGATGGGGTCACCAAGGAGGAGATCGCCAAGCGCCGGGATATGCGCCAGATCACCACCCTGACCATAGACCCGGATGATGCCAAGGACCTTGACGACGCCCTCAGCGTGCGTAAACTGGAGAACGGTAATTGGGAGATCGGCATCCACATCGCCGATGTAAGCCATTATGTGCGCCCCGGAACCGTGGTGGACATGGAGGCCGCCAGCCGCGCCACCAGCGTGTACCTGGTGGACCGCGTTGTTCCCATGCTGCCCGAGAAGCTCAGTAACGACCTATGCTCGCTGAACCCGCATACCGACAAGCTGAGCTTCAGTGCCATCTTCGAGTTGGACGACGAGGCCCGCTTGCATGGTGAGTGGTTCGGCCGCACGGTTATGCGCTCCCACCACCGATTCGCCTATGCCGGTGCCCAAACGATCATCGATGGTGGCGAAGGGCCCTTCAAGGACGAAGTGCTCACCCTGCACCGCCTGGCCCAAGTGCTGCGCAAGGAGCGCATCGCCAAGGGGGCCTTGGAGATCGGTGGCAACGAAGTGAAGTTCAAACTGGATGAGAAAGGGCGCCCCTTGAGCGTGTACGAGAAGGTGATGGGCTCGGCCAACTGGCTGATCGAGGAATTCATGCTACTGGCCAACAAGCGCGTGGCAGCCTCCATCGGGCAGCCCAAACAGGGCAAAGCGAAACCCTTCGTGTATCGTGTACACGACCTACCCGATCCGGAAAAGGTGGCACAACTGCGTGCCCTGGCCCACAGCTTCGGCAAGGAGTTGGACACCTCGGATGCCGAAGGATTGCCGCACGCCATCAACAAACTCATGCGCTCGGTGGCGGGCAGCGAGGAGGAGAACATAATCAAGCAGGTGGCCATCCGCAGCATGAGCAAAGCCATCTACACCACGGAGAACATCGGGCACTATGGCCTTGGCTTCGAGCACTACACGCACTTCACCAGTCCCATACGTCGCTACCCCGACCTGCTGGTACACCGTGCCATAGCGCACTACCTGGCCGGTGGCGCAGCCTTGGACCAGGGTACCCTGGAATTGAGCTGCAAGCACAGCTCTCGCATGGAGAAACAAGCCTCCGATGCCGAGCGCGCAAGCATCAAGTACAAACAGGCCGAATTCCTGCGCGACCGCATCGGCGAGGAGTTCGAGGGCATCATCAGCGGCCTTACCAACTGGGGCATTTACGTGGAGCTGGTGGAGAACAAGTGCGAAGGCATGATCGGCCTACGCGAGCTACCCGGCGATGTGTTCCGCTTCGATCAGGAGCGCTACACCGTGGTGGGCCAGCGCACCCAGCGCAAGTTCCGCCTTGGCGACGAGTTGCGCGTAGTCATCAAATCCGTGGACATGGACCGCCGCAGTGTGGACTTCGGGCTGGCTGGAGAAGTGATGCGCGAGGATGGCGGGCGTACCACGTCGGGCAAGTTCAGCCGCAAGACGCAACCCAAGGCAGCCACCAAGGGCTTCAGGACGAAGCCTAAGACCCAAGGAAAGGTGCAGAAGAAGAAAGGGAAAGGGAGGCGCAAATAGAGCGCGTTCGTCGCCGACCCGCTTGGCTCCGCGCGCAGAAACACCAAGGGATCACACCAAGTTCAATCGCTTGGCCAGCTCGTCCTTGTAGCTGCCCCCGATGGGGATCACCTTCTTGTCGTTCTCCAGGATCAGGTTGGGCTGTTCGATGGCCGTGATCTTGTCCAAACGCACAATGAAGCTGCGGTGTACACGCACAAAGTCGCTTTCGGGCAGTTTGGCCTCGATGTCCTTCATAGTGCTGTGGATGGTGTATCGCGTGTTCAGTGTGTTGATCACCACGTAGTCCTTCAGCGCTTCCACGAAGTAGATGTCGCGGGTGTTGAGCTTCACCAAGCGGCTGTTGCTCTTCACGAACATGATGTCGCGGCCGCTCTCCTTGTTCTCCACGATAGCATAGAGCAGGTCGCGCTCCTTGAGCACTTCGGCCTCCTTCTTATGCTTGTAGAGGGCCATCTCGATCGTAGTGTGGATGTCGATCTCCTTGAAAGGCTTGATGATGTAGCCGTAGGGCTGCGTCACCTTGGCCTTGGCAAGGGTGCTCTCATCGGCATAGGCGGTAAGGAAGATCACGGGTATGTTGGTCTCCTTGCGGATGGCATCGGCCGCCTCTATCCCGTTCATCTCGCCCTTGAGCATGATGTCCATCAGGATGATGTCCGGACGGTGTTCCAAGGCCAATTTAACGGCCTGTTCACCGGTGCTGGCGGCACCTACAACACCATACCCGAGTTTCTTCAGGCTGTGCTGGATGTCCTTGCTTACGATGCTTTCGTCCTCTACAACAAGGACATTTGTTTGCGCCATGGACGTCTACTTGATACGCTCAAAAGTAAGCAAATAGGCCACCCCGCCGTCGGTTTTCATGGTTAGGTGGCCATCCAGCTGTTCCACCAAGGTGTGTACGAGTTCCAAACCAAGGTTGGCATCGCGTTGCGGATCGAAGCCCGGTGGGGTTCCAAGACCATCGTCGCGGAGGCTTATCGACACTTTGTTGTCCACCAGCTGAAGACCCATGTGGATGGTTCCTTCGCGCCCTTCGGGAAAGGCGTGCTTGAGCGCGTTGCTGATGAGTTCGTTGAGGATGAGGCCGCAAGGAATGGCCTGGTCCAAGGCAAGGTCCACGCGTTGCAGGTCGGTCTCCAGGCGCACCTTGCCGGTGAGGCTGTAGCTCATCATCAGATTGCGGCTCAGGCCCTCCATGTAATCCGCCAGGTCGATGGAGCTGAAGTCCTTGTTCTGGTAGAGGCTTTCGTGGATGAAGGACATGCTGCGGATGCGGTCCCTGCTGTCGCGCAAGAGGTCCAGGATGCGTTTGTCCTCGCCCACGTGCGCCGTTTGCAAGCTGAAGATGCTGCTTACGATCTGCAGGTTGTTCTTCACGCGGTGGTGTACTTCTTTCAACAGCACCTCCTTCTCGTGCAGATTACTCAGCAGTTCGTTCTGTGCCTCCTTACGGTCGGTGATGGTATATGCGAGGCAGGAAATTTCCTGCACCTGACCCTCGACAAGGATTGGGTTCAGGAAATTCTCCACCCAAATGGTCTTGCCATACTGGTTGACCAGCTCCACCTCGAACTGCTGTGGTTTGCCCTTTATTGCCGCACGGTAGCGCTCCATATTCCGCTCATTGTTCGCACCTCCGGCCTTTTCGGCATATTCGGCGAACAGGAGATCCCCAATGTTCCTTTCCAATCCAAAATCGGAGAAGATCGTTTCTCGGAAGTGTGCATTGCACGACGTGATGCGTAGGTCCTGGTCCAGGGTCCATATCATCGTATTGGCCGAGCTGTCGAAAATGGCCTGTAGGCGAGCGGCCTGGTTGCGCACGGTTTCTTGCGCATCCTTCTGCTCTGTGATCTCGTGGCCCACACCAAATACCTCTATAACTTGAC
>JBBEDG010000122.1:0-5669 GCA_040881405.1 Flavobacteriales bacterium
CCGGCGGTAGGCTCCTCGGTCCCTCCAAGGCGCAACCTCCCGCTGAAGTTCGGGCAGGATCACTGGGGTTATACCAAGGCCATCAAGGATGTGGTGGCTGCCCTCCTCCGTGGCTTCTTGGCTGCCACCCACCAACAGTGTCTCGAACTCGCCCGGCATGTAACGGGTCAAGTAAGCGGCGTTGTGCGTGGGACCGCCCAGGTTGAAGCGGTTGATGATGCGAAGGATACGAGGCATTCCGGAGCGCGGTGAAGGTAGCTCGTCCAGCAGAAATGTCGTCGGGTAGCGACCTAAGCGCTGTGGCGCTTCCACCATGCCAAGTAGACGAGCAATGCGTGCAAAGTTGCCTGTGTGGTGCCGGGGTCGGTGGACCGCAGGCGGGCGACTTCGGCCGTTACCGAGGCAGGTTCCAGCCCGGCGTCCCGCATGGCCTTGGCATCCAACAGGCCATCCACCAAATGCTTCAGGGGGCCGCGCAAAAGGTCGAGCAACGGTACCTCGAAACCCCTTTTGGCGCGCGTCATCACCGTGGTAGGCAACAGGTGGCCGAATGTGTCGCGTAGGATGTATTTCCCACTGCCCTTCCGCAGCTTGGCTTCGGCAGGCAGGCCGAAGGCGAATTCCACCACACGCTTGTCAAGGAAGGGCGTGCGCACCTCCAAGGCGTGGGCCATGCTGGTTAGGTCCACCTTGTGGAGCATGTCGTTGGGCAGGGTGCCCATCACATCGGCCAGCAGCATGCCGCTCATTCCAGACATGTGCCCCAAGGCTTGGGTCAACTGTTGGTCGCGCAGGGCCAGTTGTTCCGTGGGGCCTGGCAGTGCGCACAATGCATGCGCCTCAATGCGGGGAGTGAACGCGGCCAAGGACAGGAAGCGCTCCTCGGCACTGCTGCCAGCAAGCCGTGCGAAGCGGTCGTACTGGCGGAACCGGTCCTGCCAGGCGCTGTTGCGCGACTTGGGCAAAGCGCTCCAGAGCGGTGCCAGTAGGCGCACTGCTCGTTCGGTGGCGCCGGGACTTTGCCAGCGCAGTTCCGCTTGGTGTTTGCGGTAGCCGCCGAATACCTCGTCGGCACCATCGCCGCTCAAGGCCACTGTTACATACTTGCGAGTGCGTTCGCAAAGGACGAAGGAGGGGAGGGCGCTGCTGTCCGCGAAGGGCTCGTCCACCGCCTCCAGCAGCCGCGGGTAGGCTTCGGCAAGCTCTTCACGGCTCAGTTTGAAGGTGTGGTGTTTGCTGCCGATGTGTGCTGCCACCTCTTCAGCATAGGCGCTCTCATCGAAGTGCGGGTCGTCCGCATAGCCGATGCTGAAGGTGTGTAGGCCGGCGTGGTGCTTCGCGGCCAGGGCGCTTACGATGCTGCTATCCACACCACCGCTTAGGAAGGTGCCCACGGGTACATCGGCCACAAGGCGCAGCTTCACGGCATCGTCCAGCAACTCGTAGAGGGTCCGTTGCACATCTTTTGTCGGTCGGCTGGCCTTGCTGGCTTTCACCAGATCGTACCAAGCGAATTCCTCCACGCCCTTGGTGCTTACCCGCAAGGCATGCCCGGGCAGCAGTTTATGTGCACCCTCAACGGCGGTCCAAGGTGCGGGTATGTAGTGGAAGCTGAGGTACTGCTCCATCGCAAGGCGGTCCGGCTTTACCGCAACGCCCATTGCCAGGAGCGCCCGCAGTTCACTGGCGAATAGGAAGCGGCCATCCGTTTCGGCCCACAGCAAGGGCTTTACGCCGAAACGGTCGCGGGCCAGGAAGAGGCTGTCCTCCTGCGCATCGTGGATGGCCAGGGCAAAGAAGCCGTTCAGGTCGTGCAGGAAGTCTTCCCCTTTCACAGCGAAGAGCCGAAGAACCACCTCGGTATCGGTGTGGCTGCGGAAGCTGTGGCCCATGACCTCCAGCTGGGCGCGTAGCTCCTTGTAGTTGAAGACCTCACCGTTGAAGACGATGGTATAGCGTCCGCCATGGTCGGTAAAGGGTTGGTGACCCGCCTCTGTGGTATCGATAACGCTAAGGCGCCGGTGGCCCAGCACGGCGCTCCCCTTTCGGTAAATGCCTTCGTCATCGGGTCCGCGGTGCGCTATGCACGCGAGCGCTGCTTGTATGCGGTCGTCCTCCGGTGCGAGGGCGCTGCCCAGGTGGTATGTTCCCGCTATGCCGCACATGGACGGCAAAGGTGCGGGTAGGAACGGCAAAGGCCGAAGGAATTTCCTTCGGCCCTTTCGAAATTGCTTTCGTTGGTGTGGCGATGCTGGCATCGCTTGTGGGCGGTGCGCGCATGTCGTGCGGTGCGCATCTCTCGGGCGGACGATCGTCCGCCCCTACAGGTGGATCACCTCGCCGTAGGCTGCCGCCGCCGCCTCCATGATGGCTTCGCTCATGGTGGGGTGGGGGTGTACGGTCTTTATGATCTCGTGGCCCGTGGTCTCCAACTTGCGGATGCTCACGCACTCGGCGATCATCTCCGTAACGTTGGCGCCTATCATGTGCGCGCCCAGCAGTTCGCCGTACTTGGCATCGAAGATCAGCTTCACGAAACCGTCCTTGGCACCGGCCGCACTAGCCTTGCCGCTGGCGCTGAAGGGGAATTTACCCACCTTGATATCCAAGCCTTTTTCCTTGGCCTGCTTCTCGGTGTAGCCCACACTGGCCACCTCGGGGCTGCAGTATGTGCAGCCGGGAATGTTGTTGTAGTCGATCTTCTCCGGGTGGTGTCCGGCTATCTTTTCCACGCAGGTGATGCCTTCTGCGCTGGCCACGTGCGCCAGGGCTTGGCCCGGGGTGCAGTCGCCAATGGCGTAGTAGCCGGGGATGTTGGTGGCGTAGTAGCCGTCCACAGTGATCTTGCCCTTATCGGTCACAATGCCCACCTCTTCCAGCCCGATGCCTTCCAAGTTGGCCACGATGCCGGCTGCGCTCAGCACCATGTCGCACTCGATGGTCTGCTCACCTTTCGGTGTCTTCACGGTCACTTTGCAGCCTTTGCCTTTGGTATCAACTGCGGTCACTTCAGAAGAGGTCATCACCTCGATGCCCTGCTTTTTGAAGCTTTTCTCCAGTTGCTTGCTCACGTCCTCGTCCTCCACAGGAACCACATTGGGCATGAACTCCACCAGTGTCACCTTGGTACCAATGGCGTTGTAGAAGTAGGCGAATTCGCTGCCGATGGCACCGCTGCCCACCACCACCATGCTCTTAGGCTGCTCGGGCAGTACCATGGCATCGCGGTAGCCGATTATCTTCTTGCCATCCTGTGGAAGCGCAGGCAGTGCGCGGCTGCGTGCGCCGGTGGCAATGATGATGTTCTTGCCCTCCACCGTGCTCTTCTTGCCTTCGGCATCGGTAACCTCGATCTTCTTGCCGGCCAGCAGCTTGCCGGTGCCCATGATAACGTCGATCTTGTTCTTCTTCATCAGGAACTGCACGCCGTTGCTCATGCCCTTGGCCACATCGCGGCTGCGCTTCACCATGCCTGTGAAGTCAGGCTTGGGTTCGCCCACGGTAATGCCGTAGTCCTTTGCGTGGTTGATGTACTCGAACACGTTGGCGCTCTTCAGAAGGGCCTTGGTGGGTATGCAGCCCCAGTTGAGGCATATCCCGCCCAGCGATTCCTTTTCAATGATGGCGGTCTTCAGACCAAGTTGGCTGGCGCGAATGGCGGCCACGTAGCCACCGGGGCCACTGCCGAGAACGATCAGGTCGTAGCTCATATCGGTATTTGGATGCGGTGTGTGTTGGTCTTCGTTGATTCCATATAGCGGTTCTGCCCCGCCGCCGCCTGCATGCCCTTAGAGAGGGATAGGCTAAAGCGGTGCGAAGGTAACGATCGCCGTGTGGTCGGGGGAATACGTTCTGGTAACGCCCTCCTGCTATATTGGCCGCCCTAAACCCCAAGATCATGAGCGATATGGACACTACAACCCAGCGCCCCACTTTCCTCACCATCCTGTGCATCCTCAGCTTCCTGGCCGGTATCTGGGGTATCTACGGTGGCATACAAAGCAGCTTCACCGATAAGCCCCAGCGCGATCTGGAGGAGGCTCGTACCGAAATGGAGGAGGCCATGGACCAGATGGGCGAGGCATCAGGTATGATGGCCGATATGATGGAATCGGCCATGGCCTTGGCCGAACGGACGGCGGAAAATGCCAAGAACCTGGGCTATGTGGCCATCGCCACCTCTCTACTCAGCCTGCTGGGCGTGTGGTTCATGTGGAACTTGCGCCGCATGGGCTTCGGCATCTATGTGGTGGCCAGCCTGCTGGGCCTGCTTGTTCCCTTCGCATTCCTGGGTTTCAGCACGGTGGCCCTGATCGGCCTTGGTTTCGGCGCTTTCATAACCATACTCTTCATCATCCTATATGCTGTGAACTTGAAGCATATGCGATAGAGCCGTCGATCCACGATCTGCGAGGCCCCCGATCCCACCAGGTCGGGGGCTTCCCATTCGATCCCGGCTACCTTCGCCATCCGATAGCAATCGGACCATGACCAAGCCCCAATTCCTGCCCGACGAAAGCGGCAGCGCCCGCCGCCCGGACCTGCTCACCTTTCTCGCCGTGCTGGGCTTTCTGAACACCGGTTTCTTCGGTATCCTCTATGCTTTGGGTGTTCCCGCCATGCTGGTGTTGGCGCAGATGCCGCTGGATGAATACGTGGGGCTCTTCACCGCGCAAATGGAGCAATGGCCCGCCGATGTGGAGCCGGAGCAGATCCTCTGGTTCGCCGAGTTGTTGCACACCCATGGCGTGGTGCTCATGAGCATACTGCTGGCGCGCACGGTGGCGCGTTTCGTAGGCATCCTCTTCATGTGGAAGGGGCGGAAGGTGGGTTTCCACATCTATGCCGCCGCTCAGCTCATTGGCATCTTCGCACCCCACATCGTTCTACCCTTGAGCCTGCTTGGCGTGGGCGGCCCATTGCTGGCGGTGGGTATGACGGCGCTTTACGGGACCCAGGCTAAACGATTGTCATGAGGGCTGTACTGTTCTTCTTGGCCTCGTTCATTGCGGTGCTTGTGAATGCTCAGCGCACCACTCCTCCCCAGCCCTTCGTATTAGGCGTTACCGAGACCATGCATTCCGAAGCCTTGGGCGAGGACCGTATGCTCCACATCCACCTGCCACCGGGGTACTCGGCCGATACCGTGGCCAACTACCCTGTGGTCTATCTGTTGGATGGCAGCGCCCACGAGGACTTTATCCACGTGGTGGGCGGCCAACAGTTCGCCAGCTACCCCTGGATCGGGTGGGTACAACCCAGCATTGTGGTTGGCATTGCCAACGTCGACCGCAAGCGCGACTTTACCGCACCAACGACCGTTGCGGCCGACAAGGAGAAGTTCCCTACCACCGGCGGCAGCGCGGCCTTTCAGCAGTTCCTTGCGAACGAGCTGATCCCCTTCGTGGAAGCGAACTACCGTGCGAAGGGTACACGCACCCTGATAGGGCAAAGCTTGGGAGGGCTCTTCGCTACCGAGGTGCTGTTCCGCACGCCCTACCTTTTCCAGCATTACATCATCGTAAGCCCCAGTTTGTGGTGGGACAATGCTTCGGTGCTCGACATTTCCCACGATGTGTGGCAAGCGCCGGACCTCGGTCTGGTAAGCGTATACGTGGCCGTGGGCGATGAGGGCCGTGGTATAGTGCGTCCGGCCAGGCGCTTTGCCG
>JBBEDG010000123.1:0-5663 GCA_040881405.1 Flavobacteriales bacterium
TTTTGGATGTATCGAAGCTGGCGCCCGGCATCTACTTCTACAAGGTGGTGAGCGGGGAGCGTTCCGCTGCGGGACGCATCGCAGTTGAATAAATGCCTTTGGTTGGTGATGGAGAGCCTCCCGTGGATGCAACACGCATCCATGGGAGGTTTCCCTTTTTGGAGCTGATTTTTTGGATGGAACGGTCGGGCCAGCAATGCCAAGGATGACATGGACCTTTGCGCATTGTGCTTGGAAGTGGGTCCTACTTTAGCACCCCATTCACGGCCATGCGGATCACACCCACCTTCCCACTTCTTTCCCTATTGAGTATGACCATTGCCTGCAACGAGCCCGATCCTGAAGCGAGTGTGGATACCTTCCTCGACTTCGATCGTTTCATCACCACCGGCCTGCCGTACAACGCGCCGGACTTCAACTGGATCAAGCAGGACAACTTCAAACCGGCCATCGAGGAGGGCATGAAGCTGCAGCTGGCGGAAGTGGAGGCTATTGTCACGAACCCCGAACCGGCAACCTTCGCCAACACTGTCGAAGCGCTGGAGCGAACCGGCCGATTGCTGTCCCGCGCCACATCGGTGATGTACAGCCTGGTGGGAGCACACACCAATGAAGGCCTGCAAAAGCTCCGTGCCGAACTGTCGCCCCAACTCTCGGCCCACAGCGATGCCATCAGCATGGACTAGCGGCTATTCGCACCGATCAAGTCGCTGTACGACCAGCGTGAGGAACTGGGCCTGGGTCCCGTGGAGAAGCGCTTGGTGGAACGCCGCTATACCGCATTCGTGCGCGGTGGTGCTTTGCTGGATGAAGCTGGTAAAACGAAGCTGAAGGCCATCAACGAGGAACTCTCGAAGCTCTCAACACAGTTCAGCGATAACGTACTGGCCGCCACCAATGGCGGTGCCGTTGTTGTGGCAGATGTGGCCAGGCTTGAAGGACTTGGCGATGCTGGGATCGCTGCTGCTGCCGATGCTGCCAAGGCCAAGGGCATGGAGGGGAAGTGGCTGCTCACCTTGAGCAACACCACCCAGCAGCCTGTGCTGGCAAGCTTGAAGGACCGCAGCTTGCGCGAAGAGATCTACAAGGCATCCATCGGTCGTTGCTCACAAGGTGCAGCGCAGGACAACTTGAAGGGCGTGGCCCGCCAGGCGAAGCTCCGCGCGGAGCGTGCGCAACTCCTGGGTTACCCCAGCCATGCTGCCTTTGTGCTGGCCGATGAAATGGCGGGAACGCCTGAAGCTGCTTTGGATCTACTCACCGGCATGGTGCCTGCTGCGGTGAAGAATGCGAAAGCTGAAGCGGCCAAATTGCAGATGATGATGTTCAAGGATATGCCTGAGGAAAGCGACAAGTCGAAACCATGGGTAATTGAGCCATGGGATTGGGACTTCTATGCTGAGCAGGTTCGTAAAGCAGAGTACGACCTGGACGAGGCAGCGATCAAGCCCTATCTGGTGCTGGATAGCGTGCTCAAGAACGGGGTGTTCTTCTCGGCCGAGAAGCTCTTCGGTATCACCTTCAAGGAGCGCAACGACATTCCGGTCTACCATCCGGACGTGCGTGTTTGGGAGGTCTTCGATGCGGACGGCAGTGGCATTGGCCTTTTCTACGGGGACTTCTTCGCCCGCGAAAGCAAGCAGGGCGGTGCCTGGATGAGCAGCTACGTGGATCAGAGCTTCCTCTTGGATGAGTTGCCAGTGATCACCAACACCTGCAACTACGCCAAGCCTGCGGCAGGAGAACCTGCCTTGATCGGTTGGGACGATGTGCGTACGCTCTTCCACGAATTCGGTCATGGCATGCATGGCATGCTGAGTAGGGCGAAGTATCCCTACTTCAGTGGCACCAACGTTCCGCGCGACTTCGTGGAATTCCCCAGCCAGTTCCAGGAGAACTTCATGCTGGAGCCTACGGTCTTCGCCAATTATGCGCGCCACTACAAGACCAACGAACCCATGCCACAAGCCATGGCGGACAAGCTGCTTGCCAGCACACGCTTCAACCAAGGCTACGCCACAACCGAGTACCTGGCAGCGGCATTGCTTGATCTTGAGTGGCACATGCTTGCTGCCGATGCTGCGGAGGTAAGCGACCCCTTGGCCTTCGAAGCCGAGATACTTAAGAAGCACGGCATTGCATTGGAGAGCGTTCCACCGCGCTACCGTACACCCTACTTCAGCCATATTTGGGGTGGCGGCTACAGCGCAGGTTATTACGCCTACCTCTGGAGCGAAGTGCTGGAGGCCGATGCCTTCGCTTGGATGACCCAGAACGGAGGGATGACCAGTGATAACGGCATGAGGTACCGCGAGCTGGTGCTGGCCACCGGTGGAAGCCGGGATGGCAAGGAGCTTTACCACGAGCTTATCGGACGTGAGCCGATCGTGCAGCCCTTACTGAAGAAGCGCGGGCTGCAATAGCAGGGGAGGTGCTTGGATAGCTTGCTCAGGTATCCAAGTTCGGACAACGGACGGGTAGAGCGGTAAGGTGCTATCGGTTACTTTCGACATGGCCAATTCTTGCCTTGGCCTAACGCTCATGCTTTCAGTTCGAAACCGCTTCGGCCCTTTGCTGGGTCTTGTCCTCGCTCTGTTCTCCGTTGGAGGCTTTGCCCAAGGCCAGGTGGCCCAACGCATTGCTGCTTTGTCCGAAAAGGGTACACGTTTCCAGCCCGTGGAGCTTTTCACTTCGGTGGAACGATCACCGGCCACCGATGCCTTGTGGGACAAGGCCCTGACCGAGGCCAACGTACTGGCGCTGGACGAAGCTGCTGCCCTGAACAGCATTCGCACGGCCACTGCAATGATCGCATTGCAACTACCCCGAACAGGTGGGGTTTTCACCTTGGACCTGGAGCGCGTGGAGCTCTTTGCCGAAGGTTTCCAAGTGCGGGTGGCAAGCACGGGTAATGCTGTGCCATATGCCGGAGGTATACACTACCGGGGGATGATCCGTGGCGTTCCAGGTTCCATTGCGGCCATCAGTATTTTTCCAGACATGGTGATGGGCTTGATCGCGGATGCTGAAGGGCAGTGGGTGGTGGGGCCATTCGAGGATGCGCCTTCCGGCTACCATGTCATGTATCGCGATGACCGATTGCGCGGTGATCCTGGAAGCACTTGCACACCCCCCAAGGAGCCGCAAGAGGGCCAGCCGAATGCAGCAGTGGACAGCGACGATCGCACCATCCGTTGTGTGGGGTACTACTGGGAAGTGGCCTACGATATCCATCAGAACAAAGGGGGGGTGGTAGGTGCCACCAATTACATCACCGGCCTGTTCAACCAGAGCGCGCTGCTCTTCCAGAACGATGGTATCGATGTGAACCTGACAGAACTGTTCGTATGGAATGTGCCCAGCCCTTACAATGCCAACAGCAGTGGTGGTAGGCTGGACCAGTTCGGTGTGGAGCGCACCACCTTCAATGGCAACATGGCCCACCTGATAGACCTTGGGAATTACGGTGGCGTGGCCTACTTGAATTCCATTTGCAATTCCCAGGCGCGCTTCAGAATGGCCTACAGTGGCATCGATGCTAATTATAGTAATGTGCCCACCTACAGTTGGAGTGTCATGGTGGTGACCCATGAAGCAGGCCACAACCTAGGCTCGCAGCACACCCATGCCTGTTCATGGAATGGCAACAACACTGCGATCGACGGCTGTGGCCAGGTGGCAGGCTATCCCGAGGGGAGCTGTGCTCAGGGCCCCCTACCCATATCCAGTGTGGGCGGAACGATCATGAGCTACTGCCATCTCACCAGCAGCACGATCAACTTGGCCAACGGTTTCGGTCCACAGCCCGCAGCCCGTATCCAGGACCGGGTGAACGGAGCCACCTGCCTACCCAACTGCGGCTCCAGCTGCGATCCTCCCGGAACCTTGTTCGTGACCGGTCTTACCACTACCACCGCCACGTTGAATTGGTTGAATGTGGGGGCTTCCGCCTATGATGTGGAATGGAAGGCCGTTGCAGCTCTGGAATGGATCCTGATCAGCGGTGTGGTGGGCACTTCATCCCCATTAACGGGGCTCACCGAAGGCACCGCTTACCAATTCCGCGTGCGTTCCGTGTGCGGTGGGAGCACCTCGCCATACAGCGCCAGCACAAGCTTTTCCACTCCGCTTCCATGCCCCGATGCTCTGGAGCCGAACAACACACTTATCGCCGCTGCTGATGTTGGTCTACCAGCCTCCACTAGCGCGTTGATCGCCGCCTCCAACGACGTGGACTATTACCGCTTCACTATAGCTCAGTCATCCGCGATATCCATTTTCATGGGCAATTTGCCAGCCGATTACGACTTGCGATTGCTGAGTTCAACAGGTAGTCAGTTGGCGATTTCGCAGAACGGTGGAACCTCCAGTGAATTCATCAACTATGCTGCCGTTTCGGGCACCTACGTGGTGCATGTCTATGGCTACCAAGGCGCCAACAACGCGTTCCAATGCTATTCCCTCTCGATCAATGCGGTACTGAACGCATGCGAGCAGCCGGATGGACTCTCGGCCACGGAAATATCCTGGGACGAAGCGCTGGTGCAGTGGCCTGCAGTGCAGGGCGCATCGAGCTATGACCTGCAGTGGAGGGTGCTGGGCGAACAAACTTGGAATGAATTGGGGGCTTTGTCCACCACGAGCCAGCTGCTTACCGGGCTGGATTGGAACACCGAGTATGAAGCACGTGTGCGTAGTCGCTGCCAGGGTATCGGCGGCGCCCAGGGTGGTAGCACTTCGGATTATACGCTCCCCATAACCTTCACCACGTTGGTACCGCCTTGTGAAGTATTTGCTCCAACTACAGCTTTGGTCCAACTCTGGTTGGATGGTCCTTACGTGCAGCAGGCTGGCCTCATGCTGGACTCATTGCGGGCGAAGGGGCTTCTTCCACTGAACGAACCCTATACCGCAATGGGCTATACGGTGGAGGGGAGTACAAGCATGCCTGCTGAACGCCTGTTGGTCACCGGTCCAACTGCCATAGTTGATTGGGTCTTGGTCGAGTTGCGCGATCCGGCTTCACCAACGGTGGTGGTGGAACGCAGGGCCGCCCTCCTCCAGCGCAATGGCATCGTGGTTCGTCCTGAAGGAAGTGGCGATCTGCAGATGATCCAGTTCTGTGCTGCACAAGGGGAATACCATCTCGCTGTGCGCCACCGGAACCACTTGGGGTGCATGACCGACGAGCCATGGGGCCTGGGTCCTCTACCAGCACCCGTTTTCTTCCGCGATCCATCCTTCGCCACTTGGGGCACCAACGCCCGCAGAGTGAGGAACGGTGTCATGCTCCTTTGGCCCGGCAATGCCAACGCGGATGATCTGGTGAAGTATACCGGTGAGGTCAACGATCGCGATGTGATATTGAACGCCGTTGGTGGTGTTGTTTCAACAAGCACGATCAGTGGTTACCACAGTTCCGATGTGAACTTGGATGGCGTTGTGAAATATACTGGGGCCGACAACGACCGCGATGTTATTCTCCAGGCCATTGGCGGCGTGGTGCCTACCACGGTGAGGCAGGAGCAGATGCCTTGAGCACTACTGCGGGCAGTAACGGAACAGGCCGTGGAGCACTTCTCCCACGGCCTGTTCCAGTTCGGCCGTGATCTTCAGGAGTACGGGTTCCAACGAGAAAGGATGTACGGCGTAGAAGCTACGCA
>JBBEDG010000124.1:0-5658 GCA_040881405.1 Flavobacteriales bacterium
ATGCACCTTCTGCCCGGCGCTAAGACGGGCATCAGTGGGCAGGCCGTTGTACTTGGCCAGTCGGTCCAGCTTCACGCCGTACTCCTGGCTCACGCTCCAAAGGCTTTCTCCATCGCGAGCCGTGTGTGTGGCGCTGCTCTTCGAGGCGTTGCGCTTGGGCTGGATGTAGATGCGCTGCCCCTCGGCAAGGGATGCGCCCTTGTCCATGTCGTTCCAGCGGGCCAGCAGTCCGGGGGTAAGCTCCACCTCGCGGGCCAGTTTTTGGAAGTCTTCACCGGACTTCACACGAACGAACTTGATGCGGCCCTCGAAGACATCCACGCTACGCCCGGCGCCAATGGTAATGGTCTCCGCACTGCCCGAAGGACGCTTGCCCGTGCGTGAGGGTGCCGGTGCCGGCGTGTTGGCAGGCTTGCTTCCTGGCTTGTAGGCCACATCCACGCCACGGTCCAGCTTGTCCAGCTCGTAGCGTTCGATCAGGCTGATCAGCTTCGGGGCGTAATTGGGGTCGGTGGCGTAGCCGGCTTTCTTGAGGCCATGCGCCCAACCCTTGTAGTCGGTAGGCTTCAGCTCGAAGAGGCCGGCATAGCGCGGGCGTTGCAGGAACTTGGCGTGGTCGTCGTAGCTCTGGGAGGCATCCTTGTACTTGCGGAAGCACTCGCCCTTGGCATCGTCGTCGTGGTAGGTCTTGCCGCCGGTCCAGTCGGGCGTGCATTTTATGCCGAAGTGGTTGTTGCCTTCACGGGCCAGCTTGCTGTTGCCATTGCCGCTCTCCAGCAGCCCCTGCGCCAGGGTGATGCTGGCCGGGATGCCGTGCTCCTTCATCTTGCGCACGGCCACCTCCTTCCACAGGCCGATGTATTCTTCAGCTGTGAAACGCTTGTCGTTGGGCTGTCCTTCCGCGGAAAGCACGCTCGAAATGGCCAGGGTGCAGCCCAGGGTAACGGTCCGGAAGGTGGGAAAGGTGCTCATGGCAATGGCTTGAACTGCTCGACCCGCGAAGCTACCGGGGTGTATTGGCCCTACGGAGGCCTAGAGGGGCCAAGCTTCCAACGGTACATTGTGAAAAGAACGTGCCGGAGCGTGTGTTAAACATAACGTAGCGATGAAACTTCGTTGACGCTCCCGAACCAAGTTCCCTTAGGAGTGTTCTCCACAGTGGACAAGGACAGCGGATCTGAAATGGACGGCAACGAGCAGCAACAGCGTTCGGACCGGCTGGAGCGTTTGGGCTTGCAGCCGGGCGATTATTACTTCAGTGAAGAGGGGTACTTGGTGTTCACCGAGCAGTACCACCTGAAGCGCGGCTATTGCTGCCAGAGTGGGTGCAGGCATTGCCCGTATGAGTTCCACGCGAAGAAGAAGTAGGGTTTGAGCCCGTTGGCTCTTCGACCGGTCAAGGTCGCTCTGGCCGATCTGTTCCAAGCCGTGTGTGGTTTTCCCCCTTCGGGTTCGTGGTCGAAAAGCATGTCCACATCACCGGACCTACCACAAAAGGCGCCGATCCCGGTACGATCCAAGCTCACGATCTTTGCCCCCATGTCCACGGCCACTACCACCGACCTCCAGCTTTTCCAGCAGACCATCCGCGATGGCATCCCCGATGTACTTCCGCAAGCCCAGCCCCTGGACCCCGGCGTAAGCCACGCCCCCAAGCGCAAGGACATTCTTTCGCCGGAAGAGAAGAAGCTGGCCTTGCGCAACGCCCTGCGCTATTTCGCCCAGAAGCACCACGCCACCTTGGCGCCCGAATTCACCGGCGAATTGCAGGAGCACGGTCGCATCTACATGTACCGTATGCGTCCGGAGCACGGCATGCACGCACGGCCCATCGGTGACTACCCGGCGAAAAGCCAGCAGGCCGCGGCCATCATGCTGATGATCCAGAACAACCTGGATCCCGCCGTGGCACAGCACCCGCACGAGCTGATCACCTATGGCGGCAACGGCGCGGTTTTCCAGAATTGGGCGCAGTACCGTTTGGTGATGTGGTACCTCAGCGAGATGACCGACGAACAGACGCTGGTTATGTACAGCGGTCATCCTTTGGGCCTTTTTCCCAGCAACAAGGAAGCGCCACGCGTGGTGGTCACCAACGGCATGGTGATCCCCAATTACAGCAAGCCCGACGACTGGGAACGCATGAATGCCATGGGCGTGTCGCAATATGGCCAGATGACGGCCGGCAGCTACATGTACATCGGTCCGCAGGGCATTGTGCACGGCACCACGATCACGGTCTTGAACGCCTGCCGCATGATCAAGTCGTCCTCACCCCAACCCCTCTCCCAAGGAGAGGGGCTTCCCCTCTTTGTGACTTCTGGATTAGGTGGTATGAGCGGTGCTCAGCCCAAGGCAGGCAACATCGCGGGGGTGGTCACCATTTGCGCCGAGGTGAACGCCACCGCCGCGCACAAGCGCCAAAGCCAAGGCTGGGTGGATGAGGTGATCGAGGACGTGGACGCCTGCATCGATGCTGCCCAGGCCTGGCAGCATAAGGGTGAAGCGCACAGCATCGCCTTCCTGGGCAACATCGTAGATCTGTGGGAACGTCTTGCGGAGCGCAACATCAAGGTGGACCTGGGCAGCGACCAAACGAGCTTGCACAACCCTTGGGCCGGTGGCTACTACCCGGTGGGCCTCAGCTACGAGGAGAGCAATGCGTTGATGGTGGAAGATCCAGATGCGTTCAAGAAGAAGGTGCAAGAGACGCTACGTCGCCACGTGACCGCCGTGAACAAGCTCGCCGATCAAGGCATGTACTTCTTCGATTATGGCAATGCCTTCCTTCTGGAGGCTGGCCGCGCTGGCGCCGACGTTTGGGCCAGCGACGCTTCCCCTGACGGGGGAGGGCGCGCGGGCCATACGGCGGTGGCGGGTGGGGGCTTCCGCTACCCCAGTTACGTGGAGGACATCATGGGCCCCATGTGCTTCGATCACGGCTTCGGGCCGTTCCGCTGGGTGTGCAGCAGTGGCGACCCGAAGGACCTGGCCACCAGCGACCGCATTGCTGGTGATGTGCTGGAGGTGATGCTGAAGGAAGCACCACAGGAGATCGGTCAACAGATCGCCGACAACCTGAAGTGGATCCGAACCGCGGAAGAGAACAAGCTCGTGGTGGGCAGCCAGGCGCGGATCCTGTATGCCGACAGTGAGGGCCGCATCCGCATCGCGGAGGCTTTCAATGCTGCGATCAAGCGCGGGGAGATCAGCGCACCGATAATTCTGGGTCGCGACCACCACGACGTAAGCGGCACCGACAGCCCGTACCGCGAGACCAGCAACATCCGCGATGGATCGCGTTTCACCGCCGACATGGCCGTGCAGAACTTCGTGGGAGATGCATTTCGGGGCGCCACCTGGATCAGCCTGCACAACGGCGGCGGCGTAGGCTGGGGCGAAGTGATCAACGGCGGCTTCGGTATGGTGCTGGACGGTAGCGCGGACAGCGACCGCAGGCTGAAGAGCATGCTGCATTGGGACGTGAACAACGGCATCGCACGCCGCGCCTGGGCCCGTAACCCTAACGCGGTATGGAGCATCGAGCAGGAGATGAAGCGCGAGCCACTGCTGAAGGTGACCCTACCGAACGAGGCGGAGGACGGGCTGATCGATGAGGTTCTGGGGTGATGAAAATGCCAGCCCATTTCCAGATCCTCAGCTTGAGCTTTGGACTTGCCATTATAGCTTCTTTCCGCTATCCGACACCTGTTGCACCAAAGCCCGGGTCGTTCGAACTTGGCATTATTCCCATCGACACGCCGGAGTGCTCTTTGATCGGTGAATGGGAGCTCGCAGTTAATGGCGGCAGGCGAGGCCCCAAGCTCAACTTCGACCAAGAGCAGGTCCACTTTGACACGTTGGCTTACCGCTATACCATTGAGGGCGATTCATTGAGGATCTTCACTGAGTATGAAGACCACCCAGGCGATGGGAACAGCCATGGGCGCATCACCAAGTTGAACTACGATAGTCTGGTGGTCCATTGGAGAGAAGGAGATGTCAATACCTACCTCAGAACACGAGAACCGAAGCATTGAACAACGGAATTACTCGTCGTGCCTGGGCACGCAACCCCAACGCCGGTTGGAGCATCGAGCAGGAGATGAAACGCGAGCCACTGCTGAAGGTGACCCTACCGAACGAGGCGGAGGACGGGTTGATCGATCAGATGATCGGACAATGAGATGATCAGAAAATGGGCTTCTGGCGAACATCGCGGGTAACATAGGGCGCTGTGGTTTCCAGCCACCTTTTCGATGGCACGCATTCCATCGTCTGATCCTCTGATCTTCTCTTTTCTGATCTTTTTTGATGGGCACCCAACCTTGCCCGCATTCCCTTCGTGTATGGGTTTGTAACCGCAACTTCGTATCCCCCCAAACACACCCATGGATAACATCTTCCGCTCCTTGACCTTCGGGTTGACGACCTTGCTGGGCAGCATGGCCTTCGCCCAACCTCTTCCTCCTTACGATGTGACCATTGTCGGCACAGTGGTCGGCTGCACCCCCAATAGCTTCGTCAATATCACTTCGGGTGCTAATACGCTGCCCACGATCGACATCGATGTGCCCGTGGGAGCCAATTGCAATTTCGACGTAACGGTGCAGGTGGATTCGCCGGTCGGCTCTTTCCAGGTGGGTACGCCCTGCAATGGTATCCTGGAGATCGCGACGTTCCCTTACGAGATAGATTCGGCCAATGCCGCATCGATCTTCGTTACCCTGGTCTGCGGAAATGCCTTGGATTGTTTGGGCCAGGCCGGTGGAACCGCTTTACCAGGAACCCCTTGCGATGATGGCAACCCGGCCACGTCCACTGAAGTGTGGGACATCAACTGCGTATGCGCGGTGGTCGACAGCACCTTCTTCGACTGCCTTAACCTGCCGGGTGGCCCCAACTTGCCAGGTACAGCCTGCAGCACGCCGAATACGGGGATCGAGGGCACATGGAATGCCAACTGCATCTGTGTACCGAACAACCCCGATCCCTGCCAGGCTGGTTTCTGGGCTATGCAGGCTTACACCGTGGGCGATTCAGTTAACAACCCCAACGGCACACAAACAGAACCGATCCCCTTCGAACTTTGGATCTGGAACCAGAGCAGTGGCGGCACAGGCATCTATCAGTTCGTGTGGGATTTCGGCGATGGCAGCAGCAGCTCCGATGCTTTCCCGACACACGTTTATTCAGCCAGCGGTCCTTACACCATTTGCCTGACGATGACCGATGATGCAGGCTGCACATCCACCTTTTGCGACGAGATCAGCGTGGACCAGGACGGCATCCTCGGCATGGGCACCGGCTTCGATGCGCGCAGTGTGCTCACCATCCGTGTGATCCAGGAACTGCCCACCGGCATCACCGAACGTCCAGCTTTGGAAGCCACCAACCTCTGGCCCAACCCCGTGGCAGAGCAGTTCAACCTTACACTGAACAGCAGCCGTAGCGGCAACCTTAGCTTGAGCATCGTTGACCTGAACGGCCGCGAAGTGCGTACGATGAATGCGAGCATACTGGCAGGTAACAACCAACTGCCCATGGACGTGAGCGGTCTTGAGCCAGGTATGTATCTACTCCGCTTTAGCAACGGCAGCAATAGTGCTGCTATGCGTTTTGTGAAGCACTGATCCAAGGATGTACCTTCCGGGGGGC
>JBBEDG010000125.1:0-5623 GCA_040881405.1 Flavobacteriales bacterium
TTGGAGCTATTTCCATCCGAACGGACATTTGATCCGCACAGTCAATGGCGGTGATTTCATGAATCGCGGACGCTACGAGGTAGCGCATGACAGCAGTGGAGTTAGAACGCTCGTCAATGGCAACGGGCTCCTTGTTGAGTACCACCAGAACGGCCAACCCAGTTCCTTGATCCATGTCAGCGACTTTCACAAGGACACCGTAACGACGTATTACCGCTCCGGTGGGAGAAGAGATCGAATGATCTATATGACAGATAGTACGCGGAACGTATGGTGGAACGAAGGCACATTGCTGGATGCTTGGGATAGCACTGGACTCCGAACGCTCACCGACGGGTATGGCTATCGATGGACTGCATTGGACGACGGAGAATCGAGAAGCAGGATCAGCTATGCCGCAGGCTTAATGCATGGTGATTCAGAACAGTGCGACCACCGACAGCGATTACGTCAACTTGACTGCTACGATCATGGTGATTGGACTGGTCGCGTCATCTACTTCAACAATGGCAAGCGGTACACGGATTTCGATTGCTTCAATGCACCTTGGTTTTGGATGGATGAGGAGATCCAATGGTGGTATAACGGAAGGGTACGACGCTATGACAACGGCGATAGTATCGTCGAGTATTACCCCTCTGGTCAACTTCGGTGCATTGGGTTCTATCCTTCCAGGGATAGTACTGTGAAGACCGATCCGAATAGAGAATACGTTCTAAAGGGGTACACTGTGAGTGGTGCAACCCATTGGGACGAGAGCGGAACAGACGAAGAGGGGTCGGTTGGAAGCTTTGCGTCCGGCTGGACGAGTAGTTCCACTGCTGAACCTGTCGATTGGTTAAGGTCCTACTACGCAGATGGCGCGCTCCGCGCGAAAGTCGAATGGATGGATAGCTGTGCCTGTTTGCTGAGGACGGAGTACCTCCCTACGGGGGTGAAGCATAGGAGTGGTTGTGTTCGCTACGGTGAACTGAAGTTCTCTCCGACTGAACGCGACGGTGATACCTACTTTATCGGGTACCATCGGATTGGGATGTGGAAGGAGTTTAATGACAAGGGTGATATCTTACTAGCGATCGACTTTGACGAGCTTCCTTGGGAGGACCGCCGGATCCAGAACTACTCTAGTCCTGTCGAATAGAGTACCAGACTTGGCGATCACTTCGCTGAACTATCCGGTCTTCAAAGCCCCAACGACCTTGTAGGTATTGAATAGGATGCCGGATGGGAATGCTCGAGTCATTCCGGCCCGTTATCCCGGCCTTGCCCCGGCCACGGAGTAGAGCGGGGTCATGCCTGGCGCCATCGTCCACGCTCGCGCGACGAAAGGGAAATTCAGAGCCGCGATCTAACAGTACGTGAAGGCTTCCCACGTGTGGCTCTCCTTCCCGTATTCCTCACGCAGGCGTTCGAACTCCTTGTCCTTCTTGTCACTTCCAAACACTGCATCGATCCGGCGCAACGCAGGATTCTTCAGCACGGGTAGAAGTTGCTGCGGTGTTTGCTTTTTACCATCGGTCAACACGAATTCCTCCAGAACTGGCGCAGCCTGCAAGGCCGAGAAGTCGCTCAGTCCCTTCATGTTCTCCACCACAACACGACGCAATGATCCGGCTTCCTGAAGATCAGGGAAGGCTGTCACCTGCGGCAACGACTGTAGGAAGAGGTTCTGGAGTCCCGGCAGACGCCCGACGATGCCGACCTCAGCGAGATCACGCACCTGCCAGAGCTCGAGGTACTTGATGCTCTCCTTCCCTTCGATCCCATTGAAATTCCGGATGCCGCCCAGCTTGATATCGAGGGACCACAAGTTGGGCAAGGGTTCGAGGTAGGACAGATCCTCTGTGGTGATGGATCGGAGGGTGAGGTCCTCCAGCTGCGTTAGCTCACTCAACACCTCGATGTCCTTGTGGTGGCCTTCCAGGTATAGCGCCCTCAACGACCGGAATCTGCACAGCACGGCGAGGCTCGCTTTCTTCGATCTCGTGGCTTCAAGGCTCAAGGAGGTCAGTTCCGCTGGTATGCGCTCGAGTATGCTCAGATCGCTCAGCTCGCTGATGCCTAGTCGCAGCGACTCCAATCTGGTCATTGCGGCGATGGTCTCCAGCCGCTTCACGCGCATCAAGCCATCAAGAGAGGCTCGCCGCACATGGGTAAGGTGTCGCAGAAAGTGGAGGTCGCACGCATAGCCGTTAAAGCCGTACACCCTTATCTCCACATCCGGCCTGGCCGTGCAGAACACATCGTTGACCATGGTCCACATCTCATCCGGCACTGGTACAGCGCACTGCAGGGTCTGCAGTCCTGGCTGACCTGCAACTTCGCGGAAGTCATGTTCCGTGGCAGTGCCATCGAACTGCGCGCGGACCCCATCGACCATCTGTATTCCGCCAGTTCGTGTCATGTGTTCGGCGTTCGGCATGTGACGATCTCAATGGTGCTCAACGCCCTTCAAATATGGGCGATCAATGCCAGCGCAAGATTCCAACTTCGATCCGAAACGATCTTCCCCGCAAACCCGCATGCTCGACCACAGCAACCATCTCGCTCGCCGGGTTTCGCCGACCTCAACTACTCCCAGTCGCTGTGCGCAGGCTTCATCTCCTCTTCAACGAAGCGATCCAGGGATGCGAAGATCCTCGTTCTCGGGTAGTCAGGTGTGCGTTCACGCTTGCCGGAATAGGTCAGGTGAACGATCGCCACGCGTCCATCCTCCAGCCCGAACAGAACATCGTCACAGTCTTGACGACGGCCGATCACGGTAAGATGGGCGCCAGTTAGCACATGGCCATCCGGGAGTTCCCGTTTCAACTCGGCCAGTAAACTGCGTCGTACCACTGGGTCATCTACCGGATGCCATGGAATGAGCCATTCCACTTGGACACTTTCCTCCACCTCCTCACAAGCCTCAACAGCGAACATGAAGTAACGCCCCGGCGCAATTAAGTGCGGCGTATTCTTCCGCCACCAATCCGCTGCTTCCGGCGCCCGTGCTGCCAACAGCTCCACGGCAGTATTCGCCTCAACAATGTAGCCGTTCCTTTGCTGCGCGCGACCGGTGATAACGGCGAGCAGAGCACCCAGCCAAGTCTTCGGGCCGGAGAGCACGCCCAGCCCCATGGCCCGCTGTTGACCGGCATATCGCTGTGGCACGGGGATCTCCAGCCCCACCCACGCCTGGCGAATATGTTCTGGTGCTTCGCCCGGTGGCGTGCTGGTGATGCGGATCTTCATGCACTTGCGTTGCCAAGCTAGCACTCGGTCCGCTTACTGGTATCCTGGACCCTATTGCCCATGTTGCACGGTTGGTAGAAAGTGCTCAACGTTGATCCGTATCCCTCGCCCCGCCTTCTCGCCCCAGCAACCATCTCGCTTGTCGGTCCTGTGCTTTGTCCTAGGACGGTATGGTGCCTCTCCGATCGCTGACGACCGCACTCATTTAGTCGTGCACCCAGCCATCGGGGAACCAATACGGAGATGGCTTGCATTCGTAGTGTCCATCATGCGGACAGAATCCCACGGGGCGGAAATCCGTGTAAGGCTCATAGTGATCCCCGATGGAGGCGGTTGGCTGCAACCACCCAATGGAAATGGAAAGCGCGAGCAGTCCGGCCCTGGCCGCGATCAGGACGGACCCCACAACGCCGATAACCAACCGCGGTCGAGTAGACACAGCCAGTGCGGATCGACGGAACATCCAACGCACCACTGGAAATGCCAAGGCACATAACACAACGAGGTTCATGAAGTAGGCATGAGGCATGAACTCATACTCTAAGGATGATGCACCGCCGAACTGCATGTAGGGAAGGGGCATGCCGAACGCAGCATACCCTGGACCGTCCTCTTGGCTCGTGCAATAGGGCGATGACCACTCCATGGTGAAGCTGAATTCAAGCCACGCCGTGATGCTTACGGTCAGGAGGATCGCTGCGTAGCGATCGATGGACTTGAAAAGTGGGTTCCTCATGGACTGCACCGCTGATCAAGAAGCGGGCGGTTCAATACTACTTGAAGTCAGTTGAAAATGACACTCGCCTGAGGCCAACCCGTCAACTTTGATGCGAACGCACCACCATCCCCCTCACGTCATTTCTTTCTGTCATCCCGGCCTGCCCCAGCCCCGGAGTGCTGCGGGGCCATCCGATTCGGTACTGAAAGGTGCGGGAGCTGAGCGTGTGCTGATACCCCCGCTTGCTATCGAAGGCCAAGGCTTGTGGCACTCAGAACAAGTAGGCAAGTAGTTCCTCGCGTGTCATCTGATGATGCGCTGCGATATCGCCAAGGATCCCTGCTAGCGTTCCGACCTTGATCGGCCGGTGGTCAGGAATGGTGATGTGATGCGTGCCGTTCCGAGAGGTGGTTAAGCGGATGTGACTTCCGCTCTGTCTCGTTACCTCATATCCCAGCTTGCCTAGGGCCTTGATGAGTTCTTTCCCAGTGAGGTCACGCGGGATCCTCATGCCGCTATCACGATCTCCTTTACCATGTGAAGGCGGATCACCTTAGGCATTTGGTCGGCTTCGAAGTGTGTGGCCACGGCCTCCTTCACGTTCGCCTTCAACTGCTCCAAGTCATCCCCATCGGTGAAGATGGAATGCTCCAACGCGCGGGCCTCGTAGCCACCTTCCGGCGACTCGTCTACGATGAAGATGATCTCGGTCATGCTCACGAATTTACGGCGATATCCGATCCGTGCTAGCATTGTGGGTGCTCCGTAGCTTTGGCTTCGCAAGAGACCCGCCATGGCCAAGACCCTCACCAAGCCCGCACCCGCAAAAGCCGCCCCGATATCCGCCGGGATGAACGGCCACAGCACGAACGGTTCCACTGCAAGGAAACACTCCGGCAAAGGGGATGTCACCCCGAGCCTGGCTGCCGGACAGGCAGGCGCAGTCGAGGGGCGCATCCCCGTCATGAAGACCTACAAGATCTTCATCGGCGGCAAGTTCCCGCGCACCGAAAGTGGCCGCTACTACCAGCCCAAGGGCGCGGACGGCAAGCCGCTGGCCAACGTGTGCCGCAGCAGCCGCAAGGACGTGCGCGATGCCGTGATTGCAGCGCGGGGTGCCGTGGGTGGCTGGGCCGGTCGCAGCGCTTTCAACCGCGGGCAGATCCTCTACCGCATCGGTGAAATGTTGGAAGGACGCAGCGCGCAGTTCGTACACGAGCTGGTGCTGCATGGCGCAACCCAGAAGCAGGCCGAAGCCGAGGTGGCCGCCGCCATCGACCGCTGGATCCACTACGCGGGTTGGTGCGACAAATACTCCGCGCTCTTCAGCAGCGTGAACCCAACGAACTCTTCGCACTTCAACTTCAGCGTGTACGAACCAACGGGCGTGGTGGGTATCATGAGCGGCGGAAGCAACGGCCTGCTGGAACTCGTGAGCCTCATTGCCCCGGTGATCGCCGGAGGCAATACCTGTGTGGTAGTGGCCAGCGAGAAGCACCCGCTACCGGCCGTCACCTTCACCGAAGTGCTTGCCACCAGCGACCTGCCCGGCGGTGTGGTGAACCTGATGACCGGCTTCCGCAGCGAACTGCTCAAGCCGCTGGTAACGCACATGGACATCAACGCGATCGTGGTCGCTCCTTCTGTCGGTCCGAGCGCAGCCGAGGACAA
>JBBEDG010000126.1:0-5605 GCA_040881405.1 Flavobacteriales bacterium
AGCGCTAATGCTTACCGGTACCGCAGGTTCCCGCTTCGGCCATGCTGTAAGCACCGCCGGTGATGTGAACAGTGATGGATTCTCGGACGTCATCATTGGTGCACCGGTGGCGGGCACGGCCTCGGTACACCTGGGGTCGGGAGGAGGCACGATCGCTACACCCCACATCGTGATAACTGGTCCGCAAGCGGGAAGTGCTTTTGGTTTTGCAGTGGCCACAGCTGGCGATGTGAATGGCAGCGGATTCTCGGATATCATCATCGGCGCGCCGGACTTCAGCAATGGCGAAGCTGGCGAAGGAGCGGCATACGCCTACCACGGGTCTGATTCAGGTCTCGTGGCAACTCAGGCATGGGTAAGAGAAGGAACTAGGGCCGGTGTTCGTTTTGGGGCAAGTGTGGCTGGCGTAGGCGATGTGAATGGGGACGGTTTCTTCGACGCCGTGGTAGGTTCGCCGAACTGGGACCTTACAGGGCCAGGTAGAGGAGCTGCATTCTTTTTCATAGGGACCTCCACTGGCTTGATCAACAACGTTGGCTCACGCATCAATGGCACCTTGAACAACCAACAGTTCGGCTATTGCGTGGCCGAAGGTGGCGATATCAATGGTGATGGCTACGCTGATTTCCTCGTCGGCGGGCCATTCTGGAGCTCCGGCCAAGCCGAGGAGGGCATTACCACTGTATACACGGGTCGTGCAACAGGCGTCGGCTACATTGCCAACGGGAATTGGCAACCGAATTTGGTCGGCAACCGCTCCGGGTGGTCCGTGGCAGGTGGCGGCGATGTGGATGGCGATGGGTTCTCCGATGTGGTGGTCGGATCTCCGAATGCGAACGTGGATCAAGGCTCCTTCACCATACTCCGAGGAAATTGGTCGAACAGTGTATCGAGGCCCACCCGCCTATACCGCGCCGATCTGGTATCGCCCTTGGCCACCAATGCGCTTGACCCTGCGGACGGCCTTTACTTCGGTATTGGCCACGTGGCCCGCAGCCACATGCAACGCAAGGACGGCCGCTTGATCTGGGAGGTGGTCCACGAGGGGCAACCGTACTCAATGAACCCCGTTTCGAACAGCATCACCAATAGCCAAGGCTTTACCGACCTGAGCGCGGGCTGGACGGACCTCGGACTGAATGGTACGGAGATCAGGGAACAGGTCTACAAGGAACCTTTCTTTCGCCGCTACAAGTGGCGGGTGCGGGTGGAATGGCCGATCCACCGATCCATGGATGGCCAACGCTTCAGTCGCTGGTACTATGGATATGCATCGGCCCACGGCGATATCGGAGTCCTTCCACTGGAATTGTTGGAATTCACAGGAGAGACCGAGCGCAGTAGCAACGTGCTCCGCTGGACCACCGCCACCGAAACCGGTACCTCCCACTTCGTCCTGGAACGCTCCATCGACAACAGGAACTTCATATCCCTTGGGGTCGTGGCGGCGGCAGGTAACAGCTTAGCCTCCATCGAATACCGGTACGAGGACAACGACCCACCCCAAGGACTTGCCTACTATCGCTTACGCATGCAGGACCTTGACGGATCCTTCGAGCATTCGCCCGTGATCGCACTACAGCGCGGAACCACGTTGAACATACATCCCAATCCCGTGGCGGAACTGCTCACATGGGACGTACAAGAGGACCAGGTCCAAAGAGCCCGGATCCTGGATGCCTTGGGCAGGCTTATCGCCGATGTGCCTGCTACCACCGGAACCATACAAGGTGGGCCTTTGGTAGGACTGCCTTACGGATACTACACCTTGGTGCTTCTGGATGGATCCGGCAACGTGGTGGCACGTTCCCGCTTCCTGAAAGTATGAAGGTCCGATGCATCGCCGGCCTCGAGCCGTTCCGATGATCAGGCTCCGATGGCAGTGCGGCAGGCCGTAAGGATCTTGCGGGCGTTCTCCAATGTGTCGGACTCCGCATAGCAACGTAGCACGGGCTCCGTACCACTGGCGCGGATCATCAACCACTGGTCGTTGTCGAAGTGGAACTTGAAGCCATCGATGGTCTCCACACTGCGTACCACGTAGTCGCCGAAAGCAGTGTATCGCCCTTCGTGGCAGGCCTCCAGCACATCCTGCTTCAATGCTTCGTTGATATGCAGGTCGTTGCGCTCGTATGCGAATGGACCAACAATGCCGTAGACCTCATCGATCAATTCATCCAGGGTCTTGCCGCTCTTGGCCATGTATTCCCAAATGGTAAGGCCCATCCAGATACCATCGCGCTCCGGAATGTGGCCTTTGATCGCGATGCCTCCACTCTCCTCACCACCCAGTAACACATCCTCGGTGATCATGATGCTGGCGATCCACTTGAAGCCGATCTTGGTCACCTGGTAGTCCAACCCATAATGGGCACACATCTTCTTCACCTTGGGTGTGGCACTGAAGGCCACCACGACCTTCCCGGTGAAGTGCTTGTACTTCACCAAGTAGTGGATCAATAGCAGGATGATGTGGTGGGAATCAATGAACTCCCCCTTGCCATTATACAAGCCGATACGGTCGGCGTCACCATCCACAGCAAGGCCACTGCTGATGTCGCTGCTTCGGATCATCTCCGAGAACTCCAAGAGGTTCTTATGGATGGGCTCAGGCGCCTGACCATGGAACGAAGGGTTGTATTCGCAATGCAGCAGGGCTGTTTCCGGGAGAATGCGTGGCATTACGTTCTGGCCAGCGCCATACATGGCATCGTAGGCCAGTTTCATGCCTGAACTACGGATGGCTGCAAGGTCGAAGCTTTGCTCCACCTTCTCAACGTACATGGTCTCCAGATCCACGATGCGCACCATTCCATCCCCTTCCGCCTTCTTCAAGTCGATCGTGGACAGGTCCATGCCATGGCTCTCCGGAATGATGTCCTCGATCTTCTGGACATCCTCCGGGATCAAAGGACCACCGAACGAGCCTTTCAACTTATAGCCATTGTAGCTGGGTGGATTGTGGCTGGCGGTGAGCACTATGCCCAGACTGGCCTTCAACTCACGAGCCCCCAATGAGATCATGGGTGTGCTTACGAAACCTTTGGCCATATGCACCCGAATGCCGTTGGACACCAACACCTTGGCGACCGTTTCCGCGAAGAGCTCACCCGCGAAGCGACAGTCATGACCCAGCACGATGCTGGGATCGTTCGGGAAATTCGCTTTGGTCCACTGGGCCACAGCGACCGTTACGCGCGCCACATTGTCAACGGTGAACTCCTGTGCAATGATCGCACGCCAGCCATCGGTACCGAACTTGATCTTGGTCATCGGGAAAAAGGATCGATCCTACAAGGCGCGAAAGTAGGTCGATCGGGTCAAGTGCACCCGACGTGCCGACGATTCAGCGGTAGATCCCGCGCTTGTCCAAGGCCTTTTGATACTTGCGCGCATTGACCAGATGCTGGTCATAACTGCGGGAGAATTCACTGTAACCGCTCATGTCCGCACGGGCACAGAAATACAAGTAGTCATGCTTCTCGGCGTCCAGAACCGCATCGATGAATCGGGCTTCAGGCATGCTGATCGGGCCCGGAGGCAGCCCTGTGTTCCGATAGGTGTTGTAGGGAGAATCCACCTGCTTGTCAACGTTGAGTATCCTGTTGACACCCTCAAGCCCAAGAGCGAACTTCAACGTGGGATCCGCCTGCAGGGGCATACCGATGCGGAGCCGATTCAAATAAACACCGGCAATACGCGGAGCGTCGCCCATCTTGATCGTTTCAGCCTGGACGATGGAGGCCAGCGTGGCAACTTCCACAGGGGTCATTCCCCGCTTATCCGCTTTTGCCAGGCGCTCTTCTTTCCAAAAGGCATCATGCTCCCGCCGCATGCGAGCCATGAACTGTTCTGGCGTGGTGGTCCACCAGAACTCATAGGTATCCGGAATGAACAAGCAGATGATCGTGGCATCGTTCAGCCCGAGGCTACGCAGTGAACCATCGTCCAGGAAGGCATCCAGGAAGGCGGTGGTATCGGGTTCCAAGAATGTCGATGCTCGCTCTGCCAATTCGTTGAGGTCGGAAACATTGCTCAAGGTCACCATTACGGGTTCCTGCTCTCCGGCCCGAAGCATGTTGACCAGTTCGTTCATGGACATGCCCTTGGGAATACGGTAACGCCCGGGCTTGATACGTCCTGGATAGTTCTTTCTGTCCGCCAACCAGCGAAAGCGCTTTTCATCGCGCACTGCACCGATCACCAACAGACTATCCACAACAACATCCAGATCCGCACCGGTACCGATGTACAGCAATCTGCTGTCCTCTGGGAAGCGCGTACCGGGACCTACCAATCCATTCCATGCCCAACGGCCAAGTAGTACACCGAACACGAGGACCACAGCGGCCAGCAGCAGAAACAACTTCCAGCGCTTCATGGCAAAATTTCGATGGTGCCTCGGTACACGTAGGTGGCAGGGCCGATGAGCCGAAGGGAAACGAAGCGCTGTTCAGGCCCATTCTCCGCTTCAACGGATAAGCTACCACCTCGGGTCAGCACGGAAACCGGTGCGTGAACGAGCCCTCGCGCAACAGCACTGAGCGCTGCTGCAACCACGCCACTGCCGCAACTCAGGGTCTCCGCTTCGACACCACGCTCGTAGGTGCGCATGCGGATCCCTGCTCCATAAGATTGGACATAGTTCACATTGGTGCCTCCTGGCCCGAATCGGCTGGTATGTCTGCGAGGAGGGGCATCCACCACCAGATCCACGGCTTCAACATCGTCCACCCATACCAAGAGGTGCGGCGACCCGGTGTTGATGAAGTCCTCATACTTTCCCCCCCGGTCATGATCCGATCGCTTTACGGCTGGAAGTGTGATCGCGACCTCATCCCCGCTCCAGGTACCTTCGTGAACACCATCGATCGCTGTGAAGCTTGCATCGGTAACACCACCGTTCAGGCTGCTCCAAAAGGCGAAGGCGCAGCGGCTTCCGTTGCCACAAAAACTCTTGCTCCCATCGGGGTTGAAGAACTCCATATGGAAATCGGTGCCGTGCATATGCGGAGACCGAAGGGCGATCAGCCCATCCGACCCGATACCTGAATGGCGATCGCACAGGCGTCGGATCAATGCGGTATCGTCTACCGGCAGGAGTCCATCCCGATCATCCACAAGAATGAAGTCATTACCGGTTCCGTGCCACTTGGCGAATTGCAACTGCATCTTGGAGCGGGATGGATGTTCCTCAAGAAGGTCCGGACCAGTGCGGTTCAGCCTTCGGTCTCACGGCTCCATATGTACTCCGTGATACTTTGGCCGTTCTTGAAGTAGAAGGTCCCCCACTTGGCGATGACCTTGCTGTATTCATCCGCACGGTTTCCATTCACGACCACACGCCGAATGATGACCTTGTTGCCCTCTGTATAACTCTCCTCGGTGACCCCCGGGGGATAGTCCTGGGCCAACTTGGAACGGTTCATATCGCTGAATGCCCGCGGCTGGTCCACAGTGGTATTGGCCAATCGTTCCTGAGCTTGTGCTCGACTCTCCTGGCTCTGCTGCACTAACCGTCGTTCACGGACCTCGCGGGCACGTTTCTCATCCTCCACCAACCTCCTTTTCTCTTCGGCCTGCGCCCTTCCGCGCTCCTCCATGG
>JBBEDG010000127.1:0-5555 GCA_040881405.1 Flavobacteriales bacterium
GGGTGGGTGCCTTTCGGCATCCGCCCAAGAGGGCTTCATTGTACACTACAATGAGGTGCAAGCGGGTAAGAATGGTACTGGCGGTTCTGTGCGCGAGGTGGACGGGGGCTACCTATTATTCTGTAGGCAGCTCTCCCAGCAGTTCCCGGCCGATCAGCATGTGTATGTACGTCGTTTAGGACTTACGGGAACTCTACTGAACGAGCATGAGTATTTGATGGGCGAGCAGCGCGATTTTTCCTTCGGTTCTATTGATCCGGTTACGGATGAATTAGGTGGCTATATCGTATCATCTGTTGTTGAAGGCTACGACTACAGCGGAACTACAAGCCTATATAAGTTCGATCTTTTGGGCGATACGTTGTCGAGGAAATTCTTGGTGGGTTGGCCTGCGAGCGATTCGGTTACCCACGGCATTAGGCAGACCCGCCGAACCAACGATGGAGGCTATGTACTGGGTGGATTTTGGCATAGACCAGGCGATGCGCAGGCATATGTCATTCGGCTAAATGCTGATGGCGATACACTTTGGACGAAACAAATAGGACTACTTTCTCAAGATGAGGATATCATGGGTCTATCCGAATACACCGATGGTGGTTTCGTATTAACGGGGTACCGCCAATACGGTGGCAGCTTCGAACGCAGTATTTTGATCCGCACCGATGCGAATGGGAATCCGCTTTGGACGCGTTACTACGGGGGCTTTGCGGGGCAAAATGGCTCAGTTAAGGTAACTGCCGATGGGGGCATAGTGACATGGAGCGATTACCGTGAGCAGGGCTGGCCACCGAACTATTCCCAAGTCATGCTGACCAAGTGGAATGCTGTTGGCGAAATAGTTTGGCAACGGAAAAGCCACTACGGATACTACTCCGGCGCTCGCGATATAGAAGTGTTATCAGATGGCTCATTCATCGGCACTGCCTTCAGTGCTGCCGCGGGTCTAAACGGTATGCTTTGCAAGTTCTCTTCTGAAGGTGATAGCCTATGGACACGTGGCTACCAAGTCGCCAGCGGCCCGCACTACCTCAACGATGTAACGCTTACCAGCGACGGCGGCTTCGTGTGTACTGGCGAGGCCAACCGCATGATGCCGCAGGATGCCGCCAACTTCCAGCAGTCGCAAACCATCTATGTCTTCAAGACCGACAGCATGGGTTGCGTGGTGCCGGGCTGCCATACCGTAGGCGTGCAGGAGTATGCCCTCGACCTGAACCAATATCTCCGCATCTGGCCCAACCCGCTACCTGCTGGCCAAGCCTTGCAATTCACCTTCGCGCCACCAACAACGTTCACGCCCAACGGCTCGCTGCGCGTGGTGCTATTGGATGCCATGGGCAGGCAGGTCCACGAGCAGCATTTAGGCCACCTCGGTCACTCCGAGCGGAGCGAAGGAGTCCCGATGGCTGTGACCGCGAGCTTGGCCACCGGTCTTTACTACCTGCACCTAACCGATGGTAACAGGTGGTTGGCGGGCGGGAAGGTGGTGGTGTCTGCGCCGTAGCCTTAGCGCAGGTGCGGTGGAGTAGAACGAGGAGCGGTGCCGCTGCACTGAGCGTGATGCGATAGTTTCGTTGGTATGTCAGGGTCCCCTGCGGGAGACCCTGCCGAGGTTCGGGATGATGGGGACGGTGGCACCAACTCCTTCTGGCAACCCACCACCTTCCGGAATTGCCGCGAGAGCGTGCGGTTCCCTGCATACCAGAACTTCCTGCCTGGCGGCAGCATCACTTATCACAACCTCAGCCGTTTCAGCGATTGTGTCTTCACCTTGGATGACCAATATCCTGTGGCCTACGACTTCCAGCACCACGTATACATGCACCGTGTGGATGGCATCCACTTCCGCGCCTGCACCTTCGAGAACGCCCTGCCCGATGCCTTCTTCGATGCGGCCGGTGACTTCCCCTGCAGCTTGTACCTGGGCCATGGCATACGCAGCCTGGATGCACAATACACCATTAGCAGTCCCTGCGACGTGATCGTGCAGCAAGGTGCCACATGCCCCGAAGCCGATACCCGCTTCAGCGAGTTCCGAGGTCTGGACCATGGCATCCATGCCCTGGGTAGTGCCAAACTGCGCAACTTTTCCGCGAATCGCATGAAGTTCACTGACAACATAGCAGGGGTGTACAGCAGTGCTGTGGTAGGCTACAGCGTGAGGAATAGTATCTTCAGCGTCGGTAATCGCAACTTGGCAATGACAAATGCTGACGAGCTATTTTGGTTTGATCACCATCGTGGCATCTACAGCCACAGCAGCTACGCCTTCACGGTGCAGGACAACACCTTCTTCAAGAGCCCGGGAAGCCTGCCGGATCGTAAGATCGAAGGCGTGGTGATCGGCTACAGCCGCGACCACAACGACTATGTGTTCCGCAACCACGGCGAGGATCTCAGTTGGGGCTTCGTGGGCGAGGGCATCAGCGCCAGCATGGAGCCCAGCTACACCCCACTGATCGGCTTGCAGATGATCTGCAACACCAACACCAACAACGACAAGAACCTGAGCAGCCGCAAAGCGAATGGGGAGAGTGCACAGCAGCAAGCTTCCCACATCATCCGCACCAACCAAGGGAACATCTGGCGTCCGGCGGATAACGAGTTTGACGAATGGCAGGGGCAACTGTTCAAGAAAGACTACGAGGTCACCACGACCTTCAGCCCCATCAACTACTGGCACCGGAACGTGAGCCCGTATGTGCCCCTGAGCTACGACCCGCTCTTGAACCCGGCCCCGGTCACTGCTTTGCCAGTTAACAACTGCGCATCCAAGTTGCCCCCACGCATTCCTGTTGAACTGCCTCCGGGCATGGCTCCTGGAGGTTTGACCGAAATCGTTGGAGCTGAAAAACTCGCTTACGGCAGCACCCGCTACTTGTACGACCAGTTGATCGATGGAGGCAATACCGACGAGGTGGTGCAGGAGATCACCGATTCGTGGCCCCAGGAGGTGTGGGACCTGCGGAACTCCCTGCTGGCGAAGAGCCCTTATTTGAGCACCTCGGTGCTGAAGGAGTTGAACCTCCAGAACAAGTTGCCGGCCCTGGTGTACACCGAGGTGTGCATTGCGAACCCGGAGGCCACCAAGGCAGAGGGTTTCTTTGAATGGCTGGAGGAGGGTGCCCCCCATCCGCTGTCTGAGTACCTGCTGGCCGCTATTGCCGCCAGCTGGGAGGTGCGCACCTACCGCACCACCATGGAGAATACCATGGCAGATCACCACGAGACCATGAGCCAGGCGGCCACCATGCTACTGGAGCAGCTCAGCGCTGACAGCACCGGTCAGCGGGTGAACGATCTGCGCACGGTGTGGCAGGAGGTGCGGACGCCAGCTGCCCGCTACGCCGAGGCCCTAGCCCTGATGGAACTGGGCGAATACAATGCGGCAGCGGCGGTGGTAGCCGCCATTCCGCAGGAGCATGACAAGCTGAAACCACGTGAGCTCACGGAGAAGAACCGCATGCTCTCCCTGATCGGCTTCATGCAGAACTTGGCGGCAAGTGGCCGTAGCGACGCCGAACTTGCACCGGGTGAGCAGGATCTATTGGAAAACATGATCGCCGGCCAACAGGACCGGCCTGCCATGTGGATGCAGAACCTGCTGTGCTTCCACTACGACCGTTGTGCTTCTCCTTGGACCGGGGCCAGTGGGGAGCCGAAATCGCTGCCAGTGTTGAAGACCGTTGAAGACAAAGTACCGGCCCTGCTCAGTCTATTCCCGAACCCGGCCACAAGCTGGAGCGTAGCCCTAGTGCGGTTGACCTCGGATGATGCGGCCGCAACGCTCCGCGTCTTGGACGTGAGCGGAAAGCAAATGGCCAGCTACCGTGTTAGTGGCCCGGAACAACAAGTCATTATTGATACGCGAGGTTACGCTCCTGGGACATTTGTAGTTGAGCTTCGCGACGCAGCACGGCACCTTGCGAGTGATAAATTGATCGTTGTGCCGTGACCGTAACCACGAACAACCTGCGTGTATTCGCTGCGGCAGCCCTGGCACTCAGGGCTGCCGCAGGCGCAGCGCAAGCACCTTTCGAACTCGACGTGTCCTTCAGGACACAGATCGATGAGATATACGTGAGCTCGATCGCTATCCTCAGCAACGACCAGATACTTGCATCTGGCATGGTCAGTTTCAACGGCTCTTCGCAAGTGCATGGCTGTGTTAGGCTACATCCTGACGGTGCCACGGATACGGCATTTCCTGCTTTCCCCTTTTCCTACGGTGGTGCTAAGATCACACCTTGGAATGATCGGTTCTATGTGGCTGGAGGCCCACCCAGGCGGTTGTCGCCCTTGGGTTTAGTGGATAACAGCTTTCAGTCACTTAACACTAATCTTGAATTCTCTTCTGGCCAGAACGGCGACTACCATGTGTACCCCGATGGATCGGTGGTGATCACGGGCAGTCACACGATGAACGTTCCTGACAGCGGCTGGGTGGGTAGTCACCACATGATCTGGTTCAACAACGATGGCACCTTGGACTTCACGCGCAGGCCGCGCAGGGGCAATGGCACCATCTCGCTGATAGTGCCGCAACCCGATGGCAAATTCCTGCTCAGTGGGGCGGCCACCGCCTGGGAGGGTGTGCCCAAGCCCAACATCTTTCGGGTGCATGCCGATGGTACACTGGACACCAGCTTCACCTGTGAAATGGGGTGGGGTGAGGCGGCGAGCATGACCGTTATTGATGATGGCCGCATCCTCGTCTCCGGTTTGTTCAAGACGCAGTTCTCCTCGCCGGATACGCTCCACTTTGTGCGCTTGATGCCCAACGGGGATCTGGACCCCACATTCAACAATGACCTGGAGGTGGTGCGGTCCACATGGTTGCCACCACTTTGGCCGGGCAACCCGATCCACTGGGGCCAGTTCGCGCTGCCCAACCACAAGTTGCTCTCCGATGGCCGTATCGTCCTTTATGGTTCGCACTATAACGTCGATGGTCAAGATCGCCTGGGCGTGGCAATGCTGGATGCCGATGGCAATTTGCTTGACGAGCCGTTTGGAAGTAGTGTCTGTGGCCGATACTACTATGAACCGTTCGGCTTCTTGTACGGAGATGTTTACGGTTTCCTGGAAGCCCCGGACGGTTCCTTCTACATCTGGGGCGGATACAAAGGCTACGATGATGGTACCACCAACGACCCCACCCAACGTTTCATAAGTCGGCTGCACGGCCTGAACGTGGATGTTGCCGAGTGGGAGCGTATGTCCTTCAAACTCTACCCCAACCCTGCCAGCACGCAGGTTACGGTGGAGTTGGAGGAGCTGCCCGCGAATGGGGAGTTGTTGTTGCGTGATGCGTTGGGGCGGGAAGTCCTGCGCCAGCGTGTAAGTGCCTACCACAACAACGTTGGGCTGCAAGGGCTGGGCGGCGGTGTGTACCTACTGGAGTTGTGGGCCAAAGGGCAGCGGGTGGGGAGCGAGCGGGTTGTGGTGGAGTAGAACGAGGAACAGTGCTATTGCACGGCTGTGAATATGATAGTTTCGTTGGTGCGGCAGGGTCCCCTGCGGGAGGTCCGATACATATGGGACCCGACGAG
>JBBEDG010000128.1:0-5530 GCA_040881405.1 Flavobacteriales bacterium
GTCTTGTTCACGTAGGCCAGATCGGCAATGTTGCCGTACATGGCCTCAACGCCGCGTACGGAAGAAGTGTTGGCAAGAGCCCAACCCGAGGAACGCGCCCATGGGTTGATGAGCAATTGGGTCGCACCAGCTGAGCCCGCGCGATCCGGGTTACCGGCCAGCGCTGGGATCTGGGTAAGCATCGCCAGGGCTGCGATCATCGCCCCTGACCGTGTTATCGTTCGCATCATATCCATGCTTTCCTTAAAGGGTCGTGCTCAGCTTAGAAGTTCTGTAGGTCGAGCGGACGCAGTGAACCGAACCATTTGATCACCTTCTCGCCCACACCAGGTACATCCACATGGCAGATGTACACACCACCCGCGATCGGGATGTTGTTGGTGTTCTTCAGGTCCCAATCCAGGTATGTGAGGTCATTGTCCTTGCGGAACTTGCGCACCAAGGTGCCGCTCACGTTGTAGATGGATATCGTGCAGCTCTGAGGCAGGTTGATGAACTTCACCCGGTTGTCCAGGCGCGAGGTCTCATACCCACTGAAAGCGTAGTACGGGTTGGGCACGATGTTGATGATGTCCAACGATGCTTCTGCCACCGCAAGCACATTGGTCTGGGTCGCGAAACCGTCCGTGGAGAACTTGTACAATGGAAGGCCGTCGTTCCGTTCGGGTGTGAACGGGTCGGGGTTACCGTTCCACGTAATGTAAGGCAGGTATGGCTTGCTTACGTTCAGCGTGATGCGCACATCGGTCTCCAGCAACTCGCGCCCGGCTACCAATATGGCGCTTCCAACCCAAGAGATGCCCCGGAAGATCCGGATGTCCACTTGCACAGTACTGTTGGTCAACTGCTCATGGATATATCGGGAGTCATCGTAGCCTGGCACACGCTGGGCCGCATCGGTTGCTTGTGGGTCGGTGGCCGCAACACGACGGTCGTTGCGGAACACATAGATCCAATGCGCTCCTCCGAAGATCGCATCACCCGAGGAGGTGTACAGCTCCGACGTAGGATTCCAGATCATGTCCCGTCCGATGGCACCACCCCAGAAGCTGTTCTCACCGAAAGCGATGTTAAGGCGCTCACCGGTCTCCAGATCGATGGCATAACCAGGGAACCAACCGCAACCGGTGGGCTGTGCTCCGAAGAGTGTCGCTTCGTCGTTGTTCGCACCCGGTGTTCCGGCCTTGCGTCCTTCCTTGTCCACGCTGGGTGAAGCACGAAGCTCCATTTTCTCCTGTCCACCTTCGGAAAGCGCCGCGTTGGTCTCCTGCTCGAAAACCACGGAGCGCGACCACTTGCTCTTATCCTTGGTGATCACCACCTGAACGCTCGGAATATCGCCAACAGGTGAACGTGCCTGTCCCTGCTGAACACCGGTGCGTGGAGGACCAGCAGCAGGCTGGAATGGGGCACGGCCTACCAAGGGCCATGGCGCCCATGTACCGCCCAGTATACCTTCATAGAGCTGCTCGCGATCCAATCCGATGACATCCGCAAAAGCAGCGTCATCAGGGCTGGTGAAATCACCGGAACGGATCCAGTTCTGCACATCAACGCCTTCTGCATCCGGTATACCTGTCAACCAAACCTTCGATGGGTCGGCAAAGGTGATCGACCCGGAACCCAACGGCTCTGTGAAGCGCTGAGGTAGGCTGGCCACCGTGACAGTTGAGTACTGTACCTGTCCGATGCTCACAGAGATACCCCAGTCCAAAAGGAGCTGCTCATACTTCAGGTCGATCGTACGGTCACTTTGCTTGATCTCATTGGTGCTCAAGTTCACGACGTACCAGTAGGCATCGTTCAAGTCGCCAGGAGTGATACTATCCTGCATCCACAATTCGAAGCCAGCAGCGGGCACCCGCAATGGATCCACGATACGCACATCAACGGGTCCTTTGCCGGGCTTGTAGCGCAACTCGTCCTGGCGCCATGGGGCACCTGAAACGATGGCATTCTCTGTAACCGACTGAAGCTCGAGTTGCAGACCACCGTTGCCCTGTCCTTCCAGGCGCGTCACAGCCAAAGGTGTCCCGAACGGTGCGTTCTGGATGGTGCCACCAGCAGCAGGTGCCGGTTTGTGCGGGATACCAACGTAGCTCCGTATGGCGCCGAAAGCTCCCTTACGTCCTGCAATGAACGGCCTAGCCTGACCAGTTGGGATCTGCTGACCCGACTGCGGATCGGTGTTCACAGCATAGTCCTCGTAGTTGTTGTAGCCGTACGTGAGCGCAAGGAAGTAATAGGACTTGAAGTTCACCAGGATCGGATTGCTCTGCGCAAAGGCATCACGGGTTATCCGGATGGCATGCACCACTCCTGTATCCGAGCCGCTTACAGCTTGGGTAGGCACGTTCAAACCCAGGATGGGATCGAACTCATAATTGATGATCTGGCCCACACCATCACGCACGTCACCCTGGTACACCAGTCGTGCAGAGGACGGATCTTCCAAGTCCGCAACGCTTACCGTGGCGTCACGCAATTGGTAGAGGAGGTAGCCTTGGAAGCGGTAGAAACGGTCGTAGGGATTGCCATCGACGTCCTCTTCGGGGATGTTCGGATCCAACTCCTCGTACTGCTCGTTCACGTTGTTACTACCATCCACGTTGTTCAAGTACACGATCAACTCACGGTCCAACTCACGGATCTCGATCTCCGGTGCGTCGGGGCCATCCAGGATCTTGAAGCAGTTATCGAACAAGGACTGGGCCTTGTCATCGGCGAGTTTCATCAGCGCTACGCTGGCAGTTGCACCACCTTGGGCGGCACGTGCATAGACTATACCCACGGTGATGTTGTTGTACGCACCTGGCTCCAAGGTGAAGGGACCTGCGGACTGCACGAAACGACGGTCCACAAGACTTTGATCCTGGTCCACCCATGCGTCCTGTGGAACGCAGTTCGTGCCCCAGCTGATGGGGTCGGTGTCCCATGGGAACATGTACAAGGCCTGGGTTCCGATCCCATCGTTTGCAAAGCCGTTTCCGCCATATACCTGCGGCTGGTTGCCCTTCCAGATGGACCGCATGTAGTTGTAGAAGTGGGTGGAGATCGATGGGTCGGTGATGTTGCTATTCGACGACTGGCGGTTGAAGTAGATGTAGGCACGCATACCGAAACGCTCGTTGTCGGCCTGACCATCACCATATCCGATGCCCAAGCCTTTGTATGGGATACCACCCTGTTGCTGGTACTCTAGGCAGGTAAGACCCTGATCAGGACCTGGGTTGTCGATCTCATCGAAATCCTGAAAAGGACCTTCGAAGAAGTCCACTCCGATGGCAGGTGGCGGAGGCGTAGGCCCACCGTAACCGATACCACCGGCGCAGGTGGCATCAACATCATCCCAGTTGTAAACGAAACCCAGCCCACGCTGCACATCGCAACCGGCGAAGTCATCATCGGCACAACCGAGGTCAGCATCCACGAAGTGGCCGAAATAGGTGTTAAGCAGGGTTTGGGTTCCCTGGTTGATAACAACATAGTTGTAGAAGGTCATGTTGTTGATCTCGTCGTTCGAGTTGAACGAGAAGGCCTGAGCACGCACCTCGAGACCAATGGGCTGACCTTGGGTCTCCGTGTGCACATTACCCTTGTCGTTGAATATCCAGTAGATGTTGTCATCCCCGAATAGGGGCACCGGATCTTCACGACGCTTGTTCTTGCAATCATCCACGCTCAGGTCGAACCCGTAGTCAGGATAATCACCTGCAGTTGGGTCATAGCTCAGGTCACCATCCACGTCAACGAATGGCGCCAGATAGAGATCCTGCCCTGCATCCACGTTGCCCATGGCCGGCCATTCCAAAAATGCGGGGGGGATGGAATAACCATCCGGGAACACCTCGGCACAGTTGCCTTCCTCCTGGCAGATGCTGTACTGGATGTGGGCTTCCGCCTGGGAGCGCTTGGTCTGCCAGAAGCGATCGTACTCTTCACACACCGCAGGATCCACCGAAGCGTCACCGGTATTGGTGAGGGGGCCTGGCCAAAAGTCGTTGGCACCGGATGCGCGGTACAACACAGCTGCGATCTTCAACTGGTTGTCCGCAGAGATACCTCCCATCCACAGACCACCTGCGTAGATCGCGTTCGGACCAGTGAAGTCCGCGGTCTTGGGCACTTCGTAGCCCGAGCGACCTTGGCCACCCCGACGGGTCCACTTGTTGCCACCGTTCTCGATGACGGCCCGCACGTTATTGAAGTTGAGCTGGGTGATCTCCGAAGCCGGCGAACAGCTCGCTGCCTTGGCGCCACCAACTCCCTGGTTCGGAGCGGTCGCGATACCGGAGCCGGGTACAGCATCGGGTTCCCTGGCTTGTGATACAAGGCCGAGAGCGAGAACGAGGCTCAGAGCGAAGGTTCTGGTCAGGAGTGCGCTTTGAATGCCTTTCATGGGATGCGGTCTTTTTTTCATCAGAAGTCGAAACGTACCCCGAGACGGATCTGGCGGGGCAGGCCAAAGTTGAATGGATCGTTCACTTTAAGCGCGTACAGCTCACGGAACGAATTAGGATCGATCTGCGTCGTGTCGGTCAACTCAGCAAGGAAGCCGTCGTTGTTGGGCGATCCCGTGTAGCGGAACACGCCAACGATGTTCTCCGTGTTGAATACGTTGGTGACGAGAAGGAAGATATTGAGGTTCGCAGCCTTGGCCTTGTCGCCTTCCTTACCACCGAAACTCAGCGGGATATCGCGATCGATCTGCATATCGGAGGTGAACTGCCAAGGGAGACGAGCACCGTTCAAGGTTCCATCGAGACGGTAGTTGGTCTGTCCCGCACCTTCGTTGACCACTTGGCTGCTTCGGCTGTAGGGTGTGCCGCTGGCCAGGATGTTCACCATGTTGATACCGGTGCGCTGGAAGATCTGCTTACCAGCGATCATGGGCCCGTTGTAGTCCTTGCCTCCACCGTAACGGAAGTCGATCGTGGTCTGGAAGCGGTGACGCTGATCGAAGTCCAAGGGAGCAATGGTGCGCAGGTTGGGCTGGCCGGTGTTCACTAGGTTCAAACCAGTGTTCGGGCCTGAACCGGTACCGTCAGCGAACTGCAGTGTGTAGCTGGCACGTACCCACACGTTGCCGGTACGACGCAGGTCGAAGGTGGTGCTGAAGCCCTTTACCGTACCGAAGTCGAAGTTGTCGAACGTGCGGTAATCACGGGGCCATGCGTTCTGTACGTTGCGGATCTGGATCTGGTCTCGGAGTTCGCGATAAAATGCAGCGATCTTCAGCGAGGAGGACTTGCTCAGCACTTGCTGGAAGCCCAATTCGTAATCGATCGTCTTGGTCGGACGCAGGTTCGGATTGGTAAGGACGTTACCCGTGTTCTCGATGTAAGCGTACTCGATCAGATCCTGACGCGATTGCAGCGCATTGGGCCGCTGGGTGAGCACGTCGTAGTGCGCAAAGAACACGGCCTCATCGGATATCGGGAATGAGAATGCGATGCGGGGCATCACGTTCACCACCGGAGTGTAGTCACGGAAGGCGGCCTTGCGCAAGTTGGAGCCTGCCAAACTACCA
>JBBEDG010000129.1:0-5528 GCA_040881405.1 Flavobacteriales bacterium
ACGCCCTCCAGGCCTGGTTCTCCAACTTGGAACGAACCATTGGTGTTTGTATCAGTGTAGACGCGACCGAGCACCCGACTTGATGTACCTTCCAAATTCTCATACCAGAACACACCCGCACTTCCCGACCCTGTACACATGAGGTCCAGGTCGCCATCACCATCCACATCATGTACCCTGCATGCTTGTGCACCGCTGGGGATGAGAGGTTCCAGGGTAAAAACACCGACACCATCATTACGCCCTATATCGATAACATCGGCACCTATGAAAAGGATGTCATCGTCCCCATCGAGGTCAATGTCCGCGACTTCCATTGGGGTGAATGCTCCAGGCCGTATCAATTGTGGAGCAGACATCTGCCAGCCGCCCAAATTCCGCAACCAGTTGGTACCATCGGCTTGATGGATCAATAGGTCCAACGCTCCGTCACCGTCAAGGTCCGCAGGTATGAGGGCGTTCACAGCCGACAAGGTCACAAGTGTTTGCGGTGGAGCGCTGAACAAGCCCGATCCAAGGTTCTCGATGTACATGATACGACCCGATTCGCGGAACAGGATATCTTCATCACCATCGGAATCGATATCGGCCAGAATCAGGAATCCTATGGTCTGGACGCTACTTTGCGCGTAAAGCGTTTGCAGTGTTCCGAAAAACCCGCCCTGGTTGGAACGATACCGAATACGATGTGGGGCAATACCTCCGAGAGGGCGTTCCAGGTATACAAGGTCTTCTGTACCATTACCATCCATGTCGGCCATTTGCGCTCCCAGTGGCCCTCCGCCAGGCCAATCGGCTATAGGGCCCCAAATGTCCAGCGGTGCCCACCCACTGCCACCCTGGTTCACTTGGATGGACAACACCCGCTGGAAGACAGGAAGGATGTCCGGAAATGTATCCCCATTGATATCGCACTTCTCAAGCGAGCGGGAACCAGCAGGTATCCTGTAAATGGTGGCACCTTCCTCGAACTGGCCGCTACCGGATCCGGCGTAACGCCTGAGTTCCAAGGATCCTGCTACGAAGAGGTCGTCAATGCCGTCCCCATCGCTATCCATGAGCAAGGGTTTTACTATCGGGAAGCCTGTGGAAATAGGGCTATGTATAGGGTGCAAAATGGGCGCATAAGCTGGTGTGGGTTGATCCGGCTCTCCCAGCCAGGATACTTGTCCACGAACAAGATGGATGAACAGCAGTTCCGGCCGACCACCGGGAAGTATCTGGGCTGGTCGAATTCGAGCAGGAGCGCCGATCTCCAGTGGCACGTTCTGATCCACGGTATATTGCCCACCCTGGTTTGACCACAGCCGCAAAGTGGTGCCGTTGACCGTGATTATCTCGGCACGGTCATCGCCATCAACATCAAGCACCACGGTGTGCCTTTGGGTCGCGCTTGCGCCGTCAGGAACGACCGCCACACGTGCTCCCACCGATCCAGCAGTATTCGTGTATTGGGATACTTGATCAGCGTTGGCGGCAAAGAGGTCCAGATCACCATCACCATCCGCATCAGCAATGAAGAGGTCGATCACGGTCGTTTGTGCCGGCTCTAGTTCCTGCACTCCTCCGCAGGTGGCATCCACACACGCACGCCAGGAAATGGCCGTGCCTGCAGCTACGAAAATATCTTCTCCACCATCACCGGTCACATCGCCCCAGACCATTGCCGAATACTCGGCTCCAGAGAATAAGATCTGCGGTGTATCGCTGAAGGAGCCATCACCCGTGTTCGCGATCCATACTACACGTTGCATGGCAGGTTGGATGAGGACAAGATCCTGATCGCCATCTCCATCCACGTCGCGTAGTTCCATACGGTGTACCTCTGCCCCAAGTGCACTTTGGATCGGAAGCTCTTCGAAGAACCCTGTACCATCGATGTTCTTGAAGACTTGTACCAGCAACGGGTCCGCTGCACTCACCAACACCACATCCTGGTCGCCGTCACCATCCATGTCCGCAGCTTCCAGATGCCACACTTCCATATCACTTTGTAACAAGCGGCCCAAGGTGAAAGCTCCTACACCGTCGTTGCGTAGCCACTTCAATTGCCGTTGGCCACGAGTTCCAACGACCACGTCCGGCATCCCATCCGAATCGAAGTCGGCGACTGCTGCCACCGTGAAGTCACCGTTCAAATTAAGGTCGATGATCTGGGCCGCGCTGAACTGGGCCGCAACCGAAAAGGGACCTGCGAACACCCCCAGCAGGAGGGTTCGAATTACCAGGGTTGGAACTTTCAACATAAGGATAGGAAAGATCGTGGATCTGTACCAGGTAAGAGACGGTCTTGCCCAGATAAGGTTGTGGCAACTACCTGTGCTTGGTGATCTGTTTTTCCATGAGCTCTTGGGTTCGGGAAGGTGGTCCAATATAATCCTGAAGCTCGGCCCTGTGATCCATGAAGACGAAACGAGAAGCACAATACACGGTTGCCTCCTTTCCCCATCATCAGCCCGCACCACGCCGAGATCCGCCACATGATCGCAAACACCATGGGCCGCGGACTCACTGTGTACAACGGCAAGCGCGGCTACACCAAGGGCGCTGGTGCCAGCGATGTGGATATCCTGTACTGTGTGCTTACCCGCCTGGAGGTGGGCCGCTTCCTGTCCGAAGTGCAGAAGATAGATCCCAACGCCTTCGTGATCATGAGCCCCGTGAAGGATGTGAAAGGCGGCATCATGCGGAAGCGGAGGGTGCATTGAAGCACTTGGTCACCAACCATCAAGGGTTCCACGCCAGCGTGCCATCTTTGTCAGCAGAATTGCTGGCCTCCGAAATTCCGATCCGCATCATCCACCCGACTTCGCACGCTTCAGCAGACGATGCGACCGATCACCCCCGATACTGATGGCTAACATCCTCATCATAGACGACGAAAAAGCGATCCGTTACGCCCTGCGCGAGATCTTGGAACACGAAGGCCACAAGGTGGAGGAGGCCGAGGACGGTGCCGCCGGGCTTGACAAGGCCAAGAAGGGCAAGTTCGACCTGGTGCTCTGCGACATCAAGATGTCCAAGATGGACGGCATAGAGGTGCTGGAGAAACTGCAGGCCCACAACGAGGAACTCCCCGTGGTGATGATAAGCGGACACGGCACCATCGACACCGCTGTGGATGCCTTGAAGAAGGGCGCCTTCGACTTCATCCAGAAACCGCCGGACATCAACCGGATACTGGTGAGCGTGCGCAATGCGCTGGACCGCGGTAACCTGGTGCAGGAGACCAAGGTGCTGCGCACGAAGGTGGGCAAAACAAAAGGCAGTGGCGTGCAGATGGTTGGTGAGAGCAAAGCCTTGCAGCAGATCCGTGATATGATCGAGAAGGTGGCACCCAGCGATGCGCGGGTGCTGATCACCGGAGGCAACGGCGCAGGAAAGGAAGGCGTGGCCCGGCTGATGCACGAGAAGAGCCAGCGCGTGCAAGGACCCTATATCGAGGTGAACTGCGCGGCCATACCGGGCGAGTTGATAGAAAGTGAGCTCTTCGGCCACGTTAAGGGCAGTTTCACCAGCGCCATCAAGGACCGCAAAGGCAAGTTCGAGCTGGCCGATGGCGGCACCCTTTTCCTGGATGAGATCGGCGATATGGCATTGGCAGCACAAGCCAAAGTGCTACGCGCGCTTCAGGAAGGAAGGATCACACCAGTGGGTGGCGACAGGGACGTAAGCGTGAACGTGCGCGTGATCGCCGCCACCAACAAGGACCTGAATAAGGAGATCGCCGAAGGCCGCTTTCGGGAGGACCTCTTCCACCGCTTGAACGTGATCCCTATCCATGTGCCCAGCTTGGCGGAACGGGTGGATGATATCCCCTTGCTGGCCGAGCATTTCATCCAGATCATTTGCACCGAGCAGGGCATCGCCGCGAAGAAGATCGTCGACAAGGCCGTGAAGGAGTTGCAAAAACTGCCTTGGACCGGCAATGTGCGCGAGCTGCGGAACGTGATCGAGCGCTTGGTGATCCTTTCAGGCAAGGAGATCACGGAAGGGGATGTGAAGGCCTACGCGGTGCCGAGGGGCTGATCGCCCAACCACCGATATTCATGGACCAAGGGCCAACAGCCTTCCACCGAAGGCTGTTCCATGTGGACCATTCCCCAGTTAACACAGGGTTCGTGGATAGAATACCGGGAACCGGCAGGCAACCCCGCATGCAGCATGCCGTCATTTGCATGAAACACTGCGGGAGTTACCGCCCGCACTAACCAGACGACCATGGAAACGCTCGCAGGCATCCACGACTACTTCTACAGCCAAATGGGGGTGGCTTTCTACTACGTGCTGGGCTTCCTGGCTGTGGTGGCCGCTCTGGCCCAGTTCCGCTTGTACGAAAAAGCCAGCCAGCCTGGTATCGCCGCTTTGGTACCCGGCTGGAACCTGGTGGTATTCCTCCGTATCGCAGGTCGTCCCGCCAAAGAAGCCTGGCTTTTCCTGATCCCCATTTACGGCCAGCTCTACTTCATGCCCAAGGTGTGGATCGAGGTGGTGCAGAGCTTCGGCAAGCGCACGACCTTTGATTATGTATTGGCCATCGTGTTCAACGGCTTGTACATCCTGAACCTGGCACTGGACCAGGACACGGAATACCAAGGTCCTGTGCGTGGGACCCAGAAGGCTCCTCCTCCTCCCCGCTCACTGAAGAAGAACCCCGCATCACGTACTCCCTTGGCCGCCTAATGCGACCCTTGTTGACCCAGCGAAAGGCTGCCTTCGGGTGGCCTTTCTGCTTTAAGGATCGATCGGTCGGCTCTTAACTCAGCAGTTTTGCTGCCTTCTTCAACGTCTCCGGCATTCCCCCCACCAGCCCCTTGCCACCGGCCATCGTAAAGTCGGGCTGGCCTCCCCCATCGCCCACAAGCCGAGTTCTTTCGATCGCTTCGCCGGCCTTCCGGAAGCCAAGACATGGTCCATCAAGCGATCGTGCATTGTGGATCCCCTGCCACTCTTTCGATCAAGATCGATCAAACCCACACCGGGTTCATCCATGGTCTGTGGGACATTGTCCTGCGCAACCGTTCTCTAACCCGACTACTTTCGTCGCAGCCATGAAACTCTTCAACAAGGTCCGGCAACGCCTGCTCGCTGAGGGACGCCTCAAGCGTTACCTGGTCTATGCAGCGGGTGAGATCATCCTGGTGGTGTTCGGCATCTTCATCGCACTGCAACTGAACGCGTGGAAGGCGGATGTGAAGGACCGTGAGTTGGAACGGACCTATTTGCGCAACCTGCGCGATGATCTGCTTCTTCAGCAGGAGATCATCGATGAGCAGATCGTGCACGAATCCGGTAAGGCGGTGCTCGCCGACTCCGCCATGGCCTGCTTTCTGAGCGCCTGCCCCTTGGATGTGCTCGAGCCCATGCTGGCCGGCGTTGGCCGATTGTCCTCTCGGAAAACCTTCCTCGCCAACGAGCCCACGTTCAACGATCTGGTCTCCTCCGGCAACATGGCCTTGCTCCGGGACATGAAGGTGAAGGCCGAACTGATGCGCTACCACCAGGACCTGGAACTGCAGACCACTGTG
>JBBEDG010000130.1:0-5440 GCA_040881405.1 Flavobacteriales bacterium
GTGACCAACTCCGCGGCAATGCGTTGCTGCCCCCGTGACTCCACCGCCGTGAACCAGCCCCGTGCCACCATGGCTGAGAGGGATTGCCTGGCGAATTCAAGATCCGCCTGGGCCGACGCGTAGGTCTCGATGCTCGCATTGCGACCATGGCGCATGCGCCCCCAGAGGTCGGGTTCCCACGACACGCCGATCAGACCTCCCTGAAGCGGCGAGGAAAGGTCGCCTCCACCCAAGTTGATGCCACCGATACCCAGCAGGCTCACCGCCGGGCGCAACGCGGCGCGCGCCAATTCAACTTGTTGTCCGGCTTGATCCACGCGCAGGCCCATGGTCGCCAAACCCGGCGAACGCGACAAGGCTTCGGCCACCAAGGCTTCCAGTTGCGGATCCCCGAAGGTGGCCAGCCAGTTGTCCTGCACCACGGCGGTATCGGCGGGCGATCGCCACGCGGCGGTGCTGTCGAACATCGGCAGGGCCTCGCGCTGCACCACGTCGCTGGCCGGCGGCTTGGAAACCTTGCAGCCCGCCACGAGCAGCAGCGCGGCAGCAACGACCGGTCGTATATCGAAACGCATGATCACGGCGATCAATGGAGCTTGAAGATGAACCAGTCCATCTTGGCACCCACGCGCAGCATCACCTTGCGCACCACGTGGAGCATGTGGCCGCTATTGGTGAAGATGGCGCCATGTCCGGCAGCACCGGGGGCAAGGAAGAGGTGCTTGTCGCGCTCCTGCACCATAAGCCGCACTGCCAAGCGTTGCTCTGGAATGTCGCGCACACCGGTGTTGGGCAAGTTGCCTCCGATGGGCAGTTGTCCTTGCGCCGTGGCCCACACCACCGACTCCACCGTACACTTGATGATGCGACCGGGATGCGTGTGCAGGGAGATCTCCGCCTCGTTGCCGGGCTCCACCTTGCGCACCTCGTTCTGTGCGTACACCGCCACCACCCATTGCTCATCTTCCACGAAGCTCATCACCGGTGCCATGGGCATCTGTGAAGCCGTGGCCCCGGGGCGCAAGGCGAGGCCCACAACGCGACCGTTGCTCGGTGCGTACACCGTGCATTGATCCAGCTTCCACTGCGCTTCGCCAAGCATCGCTTCGGCCTGGGCCAGCTTCGCCAATGTCGCGGCCACTTCGTCCTGCTCCCCTTCCGGCGTCTTCGCCATTAGGCGTTGGCGCAATTGGTCCTCGGATGATCGATTGTTCCGCACATCGGCCTCCAAGCGCTTCACATCCGCTTGTGCCTGCTCCAGATCGAAGCGGTTGCCCGCACCGGCTGTGGCGAGTTCGGAGAATTGCTGCACCCGCAAGCGTGCCAGTTCCAGCTGTGCACCCACGGCCTGTGTCCGGCTCATGGATGCCGTGAGCTGCTCGGTGATGTTGCTCGCATTGGCGCGTGAGGTGAGCAACTGTGCGCGCAAGCTGGCCACGTTGGCTTCCTGCGCCTTCACATCCAGCTCGAAGGGCACCGGATCGATGCGCAACAACACATCACCTTTCTTCACCGGCACGTTCGGTTCAACAGGCACTTCCACCACACGCCCGGTGACACGCGGCACAATGGGCACCACGTAGTTGATCACCCGCACATCGGACGATGAGGGGGCCACGATATTGAGCATAAGGATGAGCGTGGCGATGCCCACCACCGGGATCGTGAACACGACCAGCTTGCTGGTGAACGTCCACGGCAGCAACTTGAACTTGAAGAAGATCAGCCACACGAAGAAGCTGTAGATGAGCAGAAGCAGGATCTCCATGGCTTAGGCGGTCTTGGTGTTGGTGGTGCCGGCAGCGATCTGTGCGCGTAACTCGGCCACTTGGGTGCGCAAGTCCTCCAGTTCTCCGTCCTTCTTGTCCGGATGATGCGGCAGGCTCTCGTCCACATCGGTACCGTATGCCAGCTTGTACAACGTGGGCTTGCTGTAGGCCCAGATCCAGGCAATGGGCCAAAGCAGGCCGCCGAAAAACAACGAGAGCAGGCACAGGGCCTTGATCGCTGCAAGCTGCGGATGGCGGCGCTTTTCAGCGACCTTCTCCGGCATGATGTGCAGGAACCAGAACAGGCCGATGCCGATCACGGGTGTCAGGAAGATCGCCACCCACGACATCACGTTCGCCATGGTATCGAGGGCATCGCCTTCAAGGAAGGAGGCGTGGGCAGGGTTGCAGAGCAGCACCGACATGCCGGTGGCCGAGAGTAAGCGCACCGCCGCGACCTTGCCGATCAAGAAGCGGGGAAATTGCTTGGAGGGAATTCCGATCTGTCGCATGATGGAAATGGTTCGATCCGGTTGGTGATACATCGTGGTGGTCATGGGAGGAAGTACAGCACCAATGCGATCATGGCATAGACCAACAAAAGCTGCACCCCCTTGAACCATTGCGAGCGCCCATCGGAGGTGATGACGGCCGTGAGCAGGGCGGTGAGCAGTACGGCCAGTATGGTGCCCGTGCCGAAAGCGATGAGCAGTGGTGGCCCATCGAGCAACATGCTCACGAGCACAAGCACCGGGGTCACGAAGAGCACGATCTGTACGGAGCTGCCGAGGGTTATGCCCAGGGTCATATCCAGTTTGTCCTTGCGCGCCACGGCAATGGCCGAGAAGCTCTCTGCCGCACCGCCCACCAAGGCGAGCACGATCATGCCGATGAAGGTTTGGGACAGTCCCAGAACTTCGCCTGTACCCTCGGCGGCGGCCACCAGCGTCTCGCTCATGAAGGCCGCCAACACCGAGGCAAGCACCAACAGGAACAAGGCCTTGGGCAAGGCGGGCTTGGGGCCCTCATGTTCTTCGCCCGCGTTCACCGCTTTGAACAGGTCCTTATGAGTGTGCATGGTGAACAGCAGGTAGAGTACGTACCCCACCAACAGGAGAACCGCTACCCAAACATTGAGGGTGCTGATCACGTCATCGCCCACCCGGCCTTCCATGGCTTTGTAGAAGGCACTTGGCACCATCAAGCTCACCACCACGATGAGCATCATGGAACTGAGCAGGCGTGCATTCTGCGCATTGAACAACTGCTCCTTCTTGCGCAACCCACCAAGCAGGAAACCCATGCCTGTCGCAAAAAGCGCATTGGCCAGCACGGCACCGGCAAGGCTGCCCAGCACCAGGTCGTAGAGGCCGGCCTTCAGTGCCACGAAGGAGATGATGAGTTCCGGCGCGTTGCCGAAGGTGGCGTTGAGCAAGCCGCCCACGGCATCGCCCGTATGCAGTGCCACCTGTTCCGTGGACTGGACGATCAGCTGGGCGATGGGTACAATGGCCAACGCCGCCGCGAAGAAGATCAACGGATCGGAGGCACCCAGGTGCTCCAACACAAGGGTGATGGGGATGAACACGAAGAGCCAATTGGCCGATGGCTTCAGCAATGCTTTCAGGTCCATGTGCTTCATGCGCGTTGGGGTTGGCCCAACAAGGGACCCAGGTAAGCGAAGAAGAACGCGGCGGATAGGCCCACCATGAGCATACCCGTAGGGAATGTGGCACCGGCCATGCTCCACCATTCGGCAGCTAGGATCACGTCGCCATAGCCCACCGTGGTGTACGTCATGGACGAGAAGTCGTAGACCGTGCGCAGATCGGGCAGGCAACCTTGTCGCCAGAAGAAGAGCGCCCAAACACCGATCGTTACCAGGTTCAGCAGCACGATGCCCCAGGACAGGCGCACCAGCAGCCATACCCGGGCTGCAAAGGGGCGACCGGGGTGGCCACCCGTGTTCGGCAGCGCCCTGAAAAGCGCCACCATGCCAACCACATGCACCACCACGCACAGGGCGAGCAGCAGGTAGGCGGAAAGCAGTTTCAGCAGGGGGCCGGCGGCGAGCATGGGGGGCATGGACCTTCCCGGAAGGTCCACGAAATTGAGGCCACGAAGATCCCAGCCCCTTTCCAGCAGGGCTGTAGATGATCAACGACAAAGGGCTGTTTGCTTTGCACATCCGAAGACCGCAGTAAACCGGCCGAACGCTGGTAGTTCCCCGGGCAAACCTTCGATATCGTCCTCGACGCGAACCTTGCTGGTTTCTTTAAGACATCGATCCGATAATTACCTGTAACATACCTCCTTGTCCATGCCACGTTCCCAAGGCCCTTCCCAAGCCTTCTGCTGGCGATTTCCTTCGTCGCGTGTACTTCGCCAGAAAACGTACCGGAAGAAACGGTCGTCGAACACGGCCACGATCACAACACCGAAGAGGAAGTTCCACCCGCCCCTGGCTCCACGCCCCACATCCTCCTCACCAACGTTCGCATTTTCAACGGCACGGGAAACAGCCTCTCCTCGCCAAGCAACGTGCTCATCGTGGGCAGTACCATCGCGCGGATCAGCACGGAGGCCATCGCGGCCGAAGGTGCCACGGTGATCGACGGTGGATGCCGCACCTGCAGGGCGATGGCGAACTGTACTCGGACCTGGCCCAAGCCATCGAGGACAAATTGGGACGCGATGTGAACGACTTGGACATCGATCTCTCCACCACCGGCTCCACCACCATCGACCGCAATAGCTTGGGATACCGATACGGCATCAAGCTGGGCTACGCGTTCTGAAGTTCGGCCTCCCTTTCTCCACCTCTTGGGCACTGCATGCTGTAACGCCACCACGTCCGGAGGTGTACAACGTGCCGAGAGTGCAGGGCTGAAGACCCGACACATGGGCTGCACGAACAAGCTTCTATTCGATGCGTTCGCGCTTCCGCTTTCGAGCGGATCGCCGCTGAGGATCGTTCGCCCAAGCTGTCCACGCTTAGCTTTGGCCCATGCTCACGCGGTCCACCACAGCCCTGGTCCTATCCGTTCTCGTGCTGGCGTGCAATACCCCTTCGGGCACCAAGAGCAAGGACCAAGCGGTCGCCGGTGCATCCTCCTTCCCCGACCAACGCCCTTCCGGCCCTACCCCTGCCGGAATGACGTGGATCCCTGGCGGTGAGTTCACCATGGGCAGCAACGACACCTTGGCCTGGCCCGAAGAAAAACCAGCACACCCAATACGCGTGCATGGCTACTGGATGGACACTACCGAAGTGACCAACGCACAGTTCACTGCATTCGTGGAGGCCACCGGTTACGTGACCGATGCCGAGAAGCCCCCCGTGCTGGAGGAGATCATGAAGCAGGCGCCGCCCGGCACACCGCCGCCCAAGCCAGAGGACCTCGTGCCCGGCTCGCTCGTCTTCAACCCGGTGGGAAAGGAATTGCACGATTGCCGCTACCTGGAGTGGTGGAGCTGGACCCACGGTGCCGATTGGCGCCACCCCGAAGGGCCCGGCAGCGACATCGCCACGCGCATGGACCACCCGGTGGTGCAGGTGAGTTGGAACGATGCGACGGCCTATGCGAAGTGGGCCGAGAAACGCTTGCCCACCGAAGCCGAGTGGGAACGCGCCGCACGCGGGGGTGTGGAGCAACAACCGTACATCTGAG
>JBBEDG010000131.1:0-5402 GCA_040881405.1 Flavobacteriales bacterium
AATTGCAGCGCAGCGAAGGCATCGTGGTGGAGCAGGTCATACGCCCAACCGGACTGCTGGACCCACCGATCGAAGTGCGCCCGAGCAAGGACCAGATCGACGACCTACTGTACGAGATCCGCGAGCGGGCCAAGAAGGAGGAGCGTGTGCTGGTGACCACTTTGACCAAGCGCATGGCCGAGGAGTTGAACGAATTCTTCGGCAAGAACGGCGTGCGTGCCAAGTACATCCACAGCGATGTGGAGACCTTGGAACGGATCGAGATCCTACGTCAACTGCGACTGGGCATGTTCGATGTGCTCGTGGGCGTGAACCTGCTGCGCGAAGGCTTGGACCTGCCCGAAGTAAGCCTGGTGGCCGTGCTGGATGCCGACAAGGAAGGCTTCCTGCGCAGCAACCGATCACTGACCCAGACCGCAGGACGCGCAGCGCGGAACGTGAATGGCCTTGTGATCTTCTACGCCGACAAGGTGACCGAAAGCATGCAGCGCACCATCGATGAGACCGGTCGCCGCAGGGAGAAACAGACGGCCTACAACCTGGAGCATGGCATCACCCCCACGCAGATCAAGCGTGATCGTGGCGATGTGATGCGCCAGACCGCGGTGATAGACATCCACGATACAGATAGAAAACGGGCCTACTATGTGGAGCCTGAGGAACTGAGCCTGGCCGCGGACCCCGTGATGCAGTACATGACCACCGACCAGGTGCAGAAGAACGTGCAGGTGCTGGAAACCCAGATGCGCAAAGCGGCCAAGGAGCTGGATTTCATGGCCGCCGCACAGTTGCGGGACGAGCTTTTCGCGATGCGGAAGTTGCTGGAAGAAAAGCAAGGTGCACCGAGCGCTTCCTGAGCAAGCGATCCCAAACTGGTCCACTGGCAACGTTTGCACTCCCACTTCCGTCAATTCCTTGGAACGACCGTGGAGAACAGGTTCGTTAACTTGTGCCACCGAACCAGATCAACCCTCAGTACTTGGAAGAATGCTAAAACCATACGCTTCACTGGCCCTCACGATAGGGCTTTTCGCAACAGCACCAACCTTCGCACAGGAATCCTTCGGCGGCCATCCAGTGGGTCTACGTGCCGACCTGCAAGTCCCGGCAGCACCAGAAGTGGTGATGCCGCTTGTGGATGCTTCGGCCTTGCTTGCCGAGGATGAAGCACGCCTCGCGAACGGCATCAAAGGACCTTACCGCTTCGGTTTCAACCATGCCGTGGACCTGGACCTGAACAACAGCGGTGTTTGGCATGAATTCCCGAATGGCGATCGTTTATGGCGCCTGGCCATCGTTTGTCCAGAGGCCTACAGCATCAACTTCGAGTTCCACAACTACTTCATCCCGAGCGGTGCGCAGGTCTTCGTGTACAGCGAGACCGAGCAGATCGGCGCCTTCACCATGGCCAGCAGCGGCGGCCAACGCAGCATGGGGGTTACCCAGCTTGCCGGTGACCGCATCATCATCGAGTACAACGAACCTGCCGCTGTGCGCGGTCAGGGCCGTTTGAAGGTGGGCCAAGTGACCCATGCCTACCGCGACATCCTCAGCTTCGCGAAAGGCTTGGGCGATAGCGGCTCCTGCAACAACAACGTCATCTGCGCTGTGGGCGACCCATGGCGTTCACAGATCCGCTCCGTGGCCATCATCACTGTAGGGGGCAGCGGCCTTTGCACCGGACAGATGATCAACAACTGCGCACAGGATGGGGAACCCTACTTCCTCACAGCGCGACACTGTCTGCCCGGGAACCAGAACGTGAACAACTGGGTCTACCGCTTCAATTGGAACAGCCCGAGCTGCCCACAGAACCAGAACGGGCCGACCAACCAGACCGTTAGTGGCTCACAGCTATTGACGCAGAACGCTGGTAGCGACGTGGCCTTGATCAAGTTCAACAACGATGTACCCACAGCCTACAACGTCTACTTCACCGGGTGGGATAAGAGCGGTGATGCCCCCACCAGCTCCGTCGCCATCCACCACCCAAGCGGGGATGTGAAGAAGATCAGCTTCGACAACCAGGCCGCTGTGAACGGTACGTTCAGTGGCGCCCAGTGCTGGCGGATCCTGAACTGGGAGGACGGAACCACCGAAGGAGGATCAAGTGGAAGCGGTCTGTGGAGCCAGGATGGTCTGCTCATAGGGCAGCTTTTCGGCGGTCAGGCCAATTGCTCCAACAACATCAACGACTACTACGGCAAGTTCAACGTGAGCTACCCTTTCCTCGAGCAATGGCTTGGTACCTGCGGCGACCAGCTGGGAGGATTCCCCAGCACAGTTGGCGTGGATGAAGTGCTGCGCACGAACAACGGGCTCACCGTTGCCCCCAACCCCACGAACGGACTGCTGAGCATAACGCTGGCCGAAGGACTGCGTGGTGCAGGGCGTTTGGTGCTGTACGATGCGCTTGGACAGATCGTACTCGAACGGAATACCACCCAAGGCACCGAACGCTTCACGCTGGACCTGAGCGATCGCACAAGTGGCATCTACCTGCTTGAGATCTTGCAGGATGGCCGACGCGTTGTGGAGCGCATCTTACTGGACCGCTGATAGGCCCACTTGAACGAGGCCCGGCAGGCGAAGGAAGTCCCTTTTCTGCCGGGCCTTGTCGTTCACGCGGGCTTGAGGCAACCTCGGGAAGGCCTTACTTTCACAACCCGATCCGCATTGGATATGCATACAACCATACGCTCCGCCCTCCTGCTCGCCGCTGTGATACCAGCACTTGGCATCCAGGCCCAGATCGCTTTCGGAGGACGCGCCTTCGGACTTATGAGCGATGGTATCCCTTTACCGCAAGCCGCACTGGCAAGCCTTCCATCCGTTGATGCGGACGCCCTGATCGCAGCGGATGAAGCCCGCTATGCCAGCGGGGCGAAAGGTCCTTACCGATTCGGGTTCAATCACACCACCGACCTCGGCACGGACAATAGTGGCACCTGGCACGAACGGGAGAACGGTGACCGCATCTGGCGCCTTTCCATCGCATGCCCGGGAGCGCTCAGCATCAACTTCCGCTTCGCTGAGTACCATGTTCCGCACGGAGGGCTTGTCTTCGTATACAACGAACTGGGTGATCAGCTCGGAGCTTTCACAGCCGCCAGCGCAGCAGGCCGCACCAAGCTGGGGGTGACCCAACTTGCGGGTGAGCGTATCACTGTGGAGTACTACGAACCGGCAGCCGTGGCAGGACTTGGCAGCTTACACATCGACCAGGTCACGCACGGCTATCGCGATGTGTTCAACATGGCCAAGGGCTTCGGTGATAGCGGCCCTTGCAACATCAATGTCATCTGTCCGGAAGGGGACGACTGGCGCGACCAGATCCGCTCAACGGCCATCATCACCGTGGGGGGCGATGGTTTCTGCACCGGCTCTTTGCTGAACACCTGTTCGGAGGACGGAACTCCGTACTTCCTCACCGCGGACCATTGCCTGGACAACGATGTCGAGTCTTGGGTATTCCGGTTCAACTGGGACAGCCCGGTATGCTCTCCAACGCAGAACGCCGCCACGGACCAGACCGTTTCGGGCTGCGAACTGCTGGTGAACAGCGCCGGCACCGATGTGGCCCTGCTGCTTCTCAATTCAGCCCCTCCCGCGGAATACGAAGTGTTCTACTCCGGCTGGTACAAAGGACCAGTGGCCGCCGAACGGGTCACCAGCATCCATCATCCACGGGGCGACATCAAGAAGATATCCCATTCCGAAGACCCAGTGATACCCGGGATGATGAGCGGAGCCGAGTGCTGGCACGTGCAGGTATGGGATGCTGGCACCACCGAGCCCGGATCCAGCGGAAGCGGACTTTGGAACCAGGAGGGCCTGCTGGTAGGCCAGCTCTTCGGAGGCGAAGCAAATTGCAACAACAACGTGAACGACTTCTACGGCAGACTGGATGTGAGTTGGCCCCTGCTGGAACCCTACCTCGGCAATTGTGCCGATGCCGTGTACGGTGCGGACGGAAGCGGCTCAGTCGGCCCGGTAACGAACGATGCTGCGGTCACCTCCATCAACAACATTCCGAGCTTGCTTTGCGGTACGAACGAAGTGGTTCCCCGGGTCACCCTGAAGAACAACGGTACCGAGGTGGTCACCTCCATTATCGTGCTCTACGGTGTGGATGGTCTGCCACCAGCGATAACCACATGGACCGGCTCCCTTCTACCGGGAGAGACCGTGAACTATGAGTTGCCCGCGGTCACAGTTCCCAGCGGTGAGCACATCTTTATTGTGGCCAGCAGTTCACCCAACGGTCTTCAGGATGAGTTCACCGACAACGACGCATGGTCCACACCGATCGTGGTGAACTTCCCTGCGGAAGAGATGACCTTGCGCCTGCAAGCGGACGACTTCGGGTCGGATATCACGTGGACATTGCTAACGGAAGAGGGAACGCTGCTTTACAGCGGAGGTCCGTACACGGATGTGGACGGCGGCGAATTCTTCGAGCTGCCCTTCTGCCTTTCCAACGGATGCTACACCTTCACCATCAATGACCTGTTCGGTGATGGCATCTGCTGCGAGAATGGTGAAGGCTCCTACTCCTTGAGCACAGCCGATGGTACCGTGTACGCTGAGAGCAACGGGGAATACGGCTTGCAGGATGTGCAGCAGATCTGTCTGGCCAACGTTTCGGTACAGGAGCGCGAAGGCTTGGGTACGATGGCCCTGTTCCCAAATCCGAGCAACGGTCGTGTGCATCTCCAGCTTTCCGGTATGGGTGGGCCGGTCGCGCTCTCCGTGTTGGACGGCACGGGGCGTATGGTGGCCCAGCTTTCCCTTGCTGCGGGTACCCCCGACCTGGAACTGGACCTGAGCGGCTTGATGAACGGCGTTTACCTGGTGCGGGCCGAATACGCCCAAGGCAGCGCGGTGCAGCGGGTAATGATCCAGCGCTGAACCGGCGCTGCTCAGTAGCGGAGCCAGTAGTAAAGCAGCTTCACGTACTCGTTGTTCACCATCAGCAGGCCCTCCTCGCTTTCCCACCAGCGTGCGCTATCGTAGCGCTGGCTGGCCGCGGCCAACACATGAATGGATACACCGGTGTCCTTGGCGCGCTTGCGGAATACCCTACGTACGCGACGCAAGTGGAATTCCGTGGAGACGATGGTAATGTGGGAATAGCCCGCTTGCTGGGCGTGCGCGATTATGGCATCCGCCTCCTCGAAGGTACTGGTGCCAACGTTCAAAGCCTGCACCATGCTGCTGTCCGCACCGGCTTCGATGGCTGCATAGCGCGACAATTCGCCTTCGGTATGCGTAAGGCCCAAGGTGAGCAAGGTGGTAGGCACCAATTCACCCGTACAGTAAACGACCGGAGCAAGTCCCTCGAGCAGTAATTCCGCGCCACGTTCACCACGCTCCAAGGGGGATCCGCCCAGCACATAGAT
>JBBEDG010000132.1:0-5395 GCA_040881405.1 Flavobacteriales bacterium
GGCCCAGGGTTCACGGTAACCTCTATGCTGTTGGATGCATCAGCGGCACAGCCTTCGGCACTAACAGCCACCACGGTGTGAACGCCGGCCATGCTGGCAGCATAGGTCTGGGAGGTGACACCGGGAAGTAGAACGCCATCCAAGTACCACTGGTACCCGATTCCTGGCGCGATACCGGCCTGAAGGTCGACCGTGCTACCAGCGCAGATGGTGGTGCTGCCGGAGGCCGTGATACCCACGGATGCAGGAATGGGGTTGGCGAACACAGTGGCGATACCGGAGGTTGCAGAACATCCGTTGGCATCCGTAACGGTTACAGCGTAGGCTCCGCTGATGGTCGCCGTGAATTCGGCAGTATCAGCACCGGCGATGTCATCTCCATCAACGCTCCACTGGAACTGGACACCAGCATCGGCAGTTGCCAGCAGTTCCACATTACCTCCTTCGCAGAACGCAGTTGGTCCGGAAGCTGTCAAGCCTGGTTCAACAGGCAGGGTGTTCACGGTGACCAAAGTGGGCGTTGAGGCTACCGAACTGCAGCCGGTAGCACTGATGGCCATGGCGCTGTAGGAGCCTGAGGCATTCGCAACGAATTGCGCCGCATTGGCACCCGGTATGGAGGCTTCGTCGAAATACCACTGGAAGACGGCACCAGCATCGCTGGTGGCAACGATGACCACAGCACCACCGGCACAGAAGGTGGTAGCATCCAGCGCGGTAAGTGTTGGCACCGCGGGAAGCGGTTCAACTTCCACCACCACCGCATTGGATGGCAAGGAAGCACAACCGTTCGCATCGGTAGCAATGGCAGTGTAGGAACCTGTGGCCTCGGCCGAGTAGCCGGAACCACCAGCACCGAGAATGGCGCTGCTGTTCAAATACCACTCGAACGCAGAACCGGGATCACCTGTGGCAACAAGGCCCACAGTTGCACCAGCGCAGATATCGGTAGGTCCGGTAGCAGTTGCCACTGGTGCGCTGGGTAGACCGTTCACCGTTACCACAACCGTGTTGGAAGACGACGAGGTGCAACCTTGGGCACTGATAGTTACAGCGCCATAAGCGCCACCCAGCATGGCTAGGTATTGGTTGAAATTGGCACCCGCGATGGGCGCGCCGTCGAGTGTCCATTGGTAGGTAGCACCGTTCGCTCCGCTAGCGATAAGTGTAACGGCACCGCCTTCGCAGAACAATACCGCATCGGCCGCAACAACAGCAGGTACGGGCGGGGTGGGGTTCACCACCACTTCCACCAAAGCCACCGCTTCCACAGCACAGCCGAAGGAATTCGTGGCCATCACGCCGTAGGCCCCGGAAACAGCGACCGTCAGTTCCGGGTCATTGCTGCCTTGAATGGGAGTTCCGTCCAAGTACCACTGCCACACCACATCCGCATTGCCGTTGGCCACCAAGGATACTTCACCACCTGCGCAAAAGGTGGTGGCACCCGATGCAGTGATGCTCGGGATGGTGGGAACGGGATCAACGGTAACGGCAATGCCATTGGACACGGATGAGGTACAGCCGAAGCTGTTGGTCACGTCCACCGTGTAGGTTCCGCTGGTGGTCGCTGCCAAGGTGGAAGCATCCGCCGCGGTTATCGCAACTCCATCCAACGACCATTGGTAGGCGGAACCATCAGCATCCGAAGCCTCGAGCAATACGCTCTCACCGTCGCAGACCGTGGTCACACCAGCCGCCTGTACCGTTGGTGCAGCAGGAACTGAATCCACCACCACAGTGACCGGTGCGCCTGCTTCGGTGGAACAGCCGAAGGCGTTGGTGGCAATGGCCGTATACGTGCCTGAAGCACCCACATTGAGTTCATCCGTATCCGCACCGGCCACGGGCGAACCATCCAGGAACCACTGCCAGGCCACGTCGGCGTCGCCATTGGCCAGCAAGGACACTTCATCACCTGCGCAGAAGGTTGTGGCACCCGATGCGGTGATGCTCGGGATAGTGGGAACGGGATCCACGGTTACGGCAATACCATTGGATGTTGACGAGGTACAGCCGAAGCTGTTGGTCACGTCCACCGTGTAGGTTCCGCTCGTGGTCGCCGCCAAGGTCGAAGCGTCCGCAGCGGCTATCGCCACCCCGTTCAAGGACCACTGGTAGGTGGCACCGCCGGCATCCGAAGCTTCGAGCAATACGCTTTCACCGTCGCAGACCGTAGTTACGCCAGCCGCCAGCACGGATGGTGCAGCGGGGACAGGATCCACCACCACAGTGACCGGTGCGCCTGCTTCGGTGGAACAGCCGAAAGCATTGGTGGCAACGGCCGTATATGTTCCGGCCGCATCAACGGTGAGTTCATCGGTTTCCGCACCTGCCACAGCGGAACCATCAAGGAACCACTGCCAGGCCACGTTGGCGTCGCCATTGGCCACAAGTTCAACTTCACCGCCATCGCAGAAGGTGGTCGCTCCCAAAGCGTTCACGGTCGGGGCCGAAGGCACTGGATCCACCGTTACGGGTATGGATACCGAAACATCCGAAGTGCAACCCGATGCACTTGTGGCGCTGACGGTGTAGGATCCGGATGTGGTAGCACCGAACTCTGTTGCGTCGGCACCCACGATAGCCTCACCATCGAGGAACCACTGGTAGGTGGCACCATCCGCACCGGAGGCCTCAAGCTGAACAGTTGCACCATCGCAGACCGTGGTTGCATTTAAGGCCAGCGCGGTGGGCACTGGCACCGTTTCCACCTCCAACACCTCCGCGTTGGTGGTGAAGGAACAGCCTGTTGCAGTATTCGTGATCCGCAAGGAATAGGCCCCGGCCACGGAGGCGATCAATTCGCTCGATGTGGCGCTGCCGATCGCTTGACCATCGAGCAGCCATTGATAGGCAAGATCACTTTGACCGGAAAGATCGGAACCACTGAAGGAGACAGGCACCCCGGCACACGTGGAGAGCCCACCCGGCGCTACCAATGCATGTTCGGGCAGGGCGTTCACCAACACGGCCACTGGTGCCGAAGCGGCCGTTCCGCAGGAAGTGGATACGACAACGCGGTAGGAGCCGCTCGCTTGCACCTCCAAGGAGGCGGATGTGGCTCCTGCGATATCAGCACCGTTCAACTGCCACTGGTAGCTGTTCGCAGGGGCCGTAGCGGCATTCAACAACACAGAAGCGCCTGCACAGAATTCCGCCGGACCAGCCGCACTGGCCAAAGCCTGTGGCGTTGTACCTATGGTGATGTTGAAGGCGTTGGATGTACCTACGAAAGAAGGATTCGTAGCGATAACCCGGATGCGATACCCGGTTCCAGGCGGCGTGTTGGCCGGAATGGTCGCGTTGATGGAACCCGATTGGGTGGATGTGACCGAACCGATATTCACTGGGTTATCGAAGCTGCCCGTAGCATCGGACAACTGGGCCCTGAATACATTGGCTGCAACAAGGAATCCGCCTTGGTTGAAGACTCCCGTCCTGGTATAGTTCAACTGCACCGTGTTACCAGGGCAGAAGTTGTTCGCCAAAGGAGCAGCAACTGTAAGGGTCCGCTCTTCATCGAAGAAGAAGATCTCTGTTATCACTTCCGTACCGAACAGGGTGGCGGTGTTTATCTGCAGAACAGGAACCCGACGCCCGGGAGAAAGCCACTTGTACTCGGTGATCAGCGGACGCTCGATCTCGAAGCCAAGGCTGAACTGGTCCACTTGAATGGTGTCGCGACCGGCGATGGTGGTCTTGACGCGAAGCGCATTGAAACTGCCTGCGGGGGTGTTCACGGTACCCCAACCGTCCACAACGTTCACGCGCTGCTGCCTGTAACCATAGAAGGCCAACGTCGGCACGTCGATGCTGTAGGAGGAATTCGATGTGCTGGTATTCCCGAAGCTCAATGGCAGCTGGTAGATCACATCCTGTTGGTCCATGGTGATGGGCAGGGGAATACCCGCAACCTCCGCACCGTAGCCCACTTTGCGGTAGGCAGTGGAACTCCGGAAATAGAAGGTGAAAGGGTCTTCGATCGGCAACAGTTCATAGAACGGGATATCCACACCATCCGTCACATGGTTCGCCCTGTTGCTGTTGAAGAAGATATCCGCATACACCAGCGAGTACACGATGTTGGTGGAGCCTACGGTCTGGTAGCTACGGGAACTCTGCCCGTCGGCCACCAGGTTATTGAAGTTCCAAGTGGTGTTGGGGCCTGTGTTGTTGTAGTTCAGGAAGGGGTTCAGCACAGCTTGCGTTCGGAAGAGTTCATCCCCTGCCGCGGGCATTTCGTTCTGCGTAATGGTGACCTGAGCGCTGGTCAGCGAAGCGAAAAGCAGGGCGGAGAGACACAGGATAGCTAGACGCATGTAGCGATAATTTGACGTGACCGGACAAATCTAACCGCCTTCGTCGTCCATTGTCAACGCTTCGTCGAAACCATCAACAACCCCATGCTCATTACCGCTTGCTACATATGGTGCTTCCCACCAAGCGGGAGGTTCAACACCGGGCCATATGGTGGCTCGGAGCCGAAATGCCCCCTCTCTCAGAAAAGAAAATCCCTCAGCCACAGAAAGGTTCCGAGATCACTTCTCGGTGCCATTCAAAACACCTTGCTCCCCTTCGTGGGGGTCTTCACGCGGTCTACTTGAACGCCGCAAGCCCCGTCACTTCCATGCCTGTGATCAACAGGTGGATGTCGTGCGTGCCTTCGTAGGTCACCACGCTCTCGAGGTTCATCATGTGGCGCATGATGGGGTACTCGTTGGTGATGCCCATGCCGCCAAGGATCTGGCGGGCCTCACGCGCCACTGTCAATGCCAGGTGCACATTGTTCCGTTTGCCCATACTGATCTGCGCGGTGGTGGCGCGGCCATCGTTGCGCAACACGCCCAAGCGCCAAGTGAGCAACTGCGCCTTGGTGATCTCGGTGATCATTTCGGCGAGCTTCTTTTGGGTGAGCTGGAACTGCCCGATCGGCTTGCCGAACTGCACACGCTGCTGGCTGTAGCGCAGCGCCACATCGTAGCATTCCATGGCCACACCAAGAGTTCCCCAAGCGATGCCGTAGCGCGCACTATCGAGGCAGCCCAACGGTGCGCCCAATCCGCTCTTGTTGGGCAGCAGGTTGGCCTTGGGCACTTTCACGTTATCGAACACCAATTCGCCGGTAGGACTGGCACGCAAAGAGAGCTTACCGTGCGTGGTGGGCGTGGTGAAGCCTTCCATGCCGCGCTCCACCAACAAGCCATGGATGCGGCCCTCAGTGTTCTCCGCCTTGGCCCATACCACGGCCACATCGGCCAGCGGGCTGTTGCTGATCCACATCTTGGCACCGTTCAGCAGATAATGGTCGCCCATATCCTTGAAGGTGGTGACCATGCCGCTGGGGTTACTGCCGTGGTCCGGCTCGGTAAGCCCGAAGCAACCGATCTTCTTG
>JBBEDG010000133.1:0-5393 GCA_040881405.1 Flavobacteriales bacterium
TTGGTCAGGTGATCGACTGCACCGGTACTGCTGGAGGCAACGCCCTGCCCGGCACTGCCTGCAACGACAACAACCCGAACACCGGCAACGATACTTGGAACAGCAACTGCCAATGCATTGGTCAGTTAGCGCAAGAGATCGATTGCGCTGGTGTTGCGGGTGGTACTGCGGTGCAGGACGAGTGTGGCAACTGCTGGAGTGCGAATATCATCGTGGTCCCAGCACCGGATAGCGATGGTGATGGCGTCATCGATTGCGAGGACTACTGCCCCGACACCTACAATACTATTCAGCAGGACTTCGATGGCGATGGGGTGGGTGATCCCTGCGATAACTGTCCATGGGTGTACAATCCCGATCAGGAGAATACAACGGGTTCGATCAGCGGTGACGCATGTCAGCAAATGCCCACTGGAATCGACGAAGTCGACAGTGAGCATGCTCTGGTATTCATGCCGAATCCGACCCTCGGCCAGGTGGGAGTGCGGTGCACCATACCTGGTGCACGAAGCCTGCGCTTCCACGATGCCACTGGCCGCTTGGCACACCTGGCTTCAATAGAACATCAGATGGACCTGGAGTTCCTACTCCCTGGGGTCTATATCGTTGTCGCGCTCGATGCGGAAGGCAGACCGCTCGCGCAGACAAGGCTCGTTAGGCAGTAACGAGACCGTTGGACCGAAGGGCCTCCTGCAACGCAGGGGGCTTCTTCATTTAATGAGCGTTACGGAACCGAGGAGTTCGCGACGATCCGCACTGAAGGGGTCTCGGGCTGTCAGACGCCAAACGTAAACGCCGGTAGGCAATGCTTCACCCTGGTTCCGGAATCCACCATTCCATGCCGATCCCACATCGGTCGAGGCGAATACTTCCGCACCCCAACGATCGAACACCATGAACAAGTATTCATCAGGGTCGACGCTGATCAGTACTGGCGCGAACACATCATTGATCCCATCCCCATCCGGCGTAAAGGCATTGGGAACGTTTATGGTGATGTCGTCCACGATCAAAATGTCGATGCAGAGTTCATTGCTGCATCCCAAGGTGTCGGTGGCCACCAAGCAGATCGGATATGCACCCACCTCCGGAGGGTCGATGGTGTAGGAAAAGCTCGTTCCCCCGTCGATCACCTCGCCTCCGAAGGACCAGATGTATTCCACGTCGGTTTGGGCCGAGTGTGTGACATCGAACACAGGGCTCTGCTGGTTCACGCGTAGGGGTGTGGGGGTGAAGAATGCAGGCGGACCATCGGAGACCAACACCGCTCCCGCGGTTGTTGCGGTTGCCGAGCAACCATTCGCATCCGTCACGGTCAAGCTTACCGTGAAATTGCCACTGGTGAAATAGGTATGCCCAACAGTGGTAGGCGATGATGAGGAACCACCATCGCCGAAGTCCCACGTTGCGGATTGGGTATCGCCCAAAGTGGTATTGGTGAACGACACTACCAAAGGCATGCAGCCGCTCGCCGGTTCCACCAAGAATTCGGGTTCAGGAAGAAGGAGAACAGTAACCTCTATTGTAGCGATCGAGATTCGGCCTGCGCAGCCGCCAGTGCCCTGCACGGTGTATGTATAGCCTCCCGCAGCGGATGTTCCAGGAATGAAGTTGCCGTTGGAAGCGCCGTCAGGACCACTCCATGTGCCGGATGGTGCCGCATCCGGGCCCAGCAGATCGAAAAGGTCCGATGCGGGGGCATCGCTGCAAACGCTCAGTAAGGCATCCTCTCCAGCGATGGGAAGCGGATCAATGCTGAGTGCCACGGTGGCTTGATCCGCAGGGCAAGGTGACTCACCCTGCACCGTGTACAGGTATGTTCCAGCAGCAGCCGAAGCGAGGTCCACAGTTGAAACTATCGTTCCGTCAGGAGCGGTCCAAACCCCATTTGGTTCCGGGGCCCCGGTCAACCATGTGAATGGATCCACCACACCCTCATCTTCGCACAGCACAACGTTTCCACCTGTGCCGGCTTGCGCTGCATCAACGACCAATACTTCCACCACACTGCTCACGGTAACACAAGGTGCTACCGCAGCGATGGTATATGTGTAGGTGCCAGGCTCATCCGTTCCGGGTGTGAATTCCGGTCCATGGGGCAAACCGTTCGGTGCGCTCCACACCCCGCCGGGGTCGGGTGTTCCCTCCAAAGCACCGAAAAGTGTGAAGCCTTGCTGGGGTGCGCTGCACAGCGTGACCTCACCATCCTCCCCGGCATCGGATTGGTCTGTAACACTGACCGTAACGACCGCAGTGGACGTGGTGCAAGGGGCTGCGGAAGGTATTGTGTAGGTGAAGACACCAGGCGGATCAACACCCGGTGTGAATACTGGACCGACCGGACCGCTATTCCCTGTCCAAGTACCGCCGCTGTCGGGGCTTCCTCCAAGCAGTGTGCTAAGGAGCACAGCGTCGCCGCCGGTACAAAGGGTAAGACCGCCATCGGTTCCAGCATCGGATTGTAGGTTGATGGTAACGTCCACCACGGACTGTGCAGAGGAGCAAGGCGCAGGAGCATCAACGGTATAGATATACCCGCCTGAAGAAGCCACCTGCGTGTCGATAACACCCGAGCTTGTGCTACCGTCCGGAGCGGTCCAAGAGCCTCCTGCTTGTGGTATGCCGCCCAGGAAGGTCAGGAGCGCTGTGGGTCCAGAGGTTTCACACAGTATGGCAACACCATCCGTCCCGGCTGATGGTTGTTCGGTTTCGCTGACGGATACCTCGGCAGAACTATTCGGGCAAGGTGCGGTTCCGCTTACTACGTATACATAGTCACCAGGAAGGTCGATGCCTGGCTGGTAGATACCGCTGCTCACTTGTCCATTGGGTGCGGTCCAGGTACCACCAGCATCTGCTATCCCACCAAGCTCATCGAACAGCGTAGCAGGTGCATCGGTGGAGCACAATGCGATGCTGCCATCCGTTCCTGCCGCAACGCCTGGGACGATTGTGACATCGACCACCGAGGAAACATCCACACAAGGGGCAAGAGCGCTAACCGTATAGGTGTACGTTCCGGATTGGGCGGTCTGCGGATCGAGCACAGCAGGAACCGCAGCACCACTGGCGTTGCTCCAAGTTCCGTTCGCGTCGGGTGATCCTTCCAGCAGATCGAAGAGATCCACCGCTTCGTCACTTTGGCAAAGCGTGGTGGCACCATCATTACCTGCGGTCGGTTGCACGTTCTCTGTAATGCTTACCGTGGCGCTGCTACCCGGACATGGTGCAGTGCCTGCCACTGTATATACATAGGCTCCCTGTGGATCGATGCCCGGTTGATGGATACCATTGGATGGTGAGCCATCCGGAGAGATCCAAGCTCCACCTGATGCTTGGCTGCCACCGAGCTCATCGAAAAGCGAAACTGCATCGCCTGTGGAACAAACCGTAAGACTGCTGTTGGCTCCGGCGTTGGGGGTGGGAGTGATGCTTACCTCAACAACAGCGCTTGTGGCATTGCATGTCAGCGTCGCTGGGATCGAATAGGTATACGCTCCAGGTGCATCGACAGCAGGGTCGAAGTTCCCACTGAAGGCAGTGCCTGAAGGAGATGACCAGGTACCGCCAAGGTCCGGTGAATTCCCAAGCAGGTCGAACAAGGGGAAGGCTGGATCAGAAGCACAGGCAGTAATGGCGCCATCGGAACCGGCACTGGTTTGTTCCACTACGGTCACACTCACCGAAGCGGTCTCAGAGCATGGAGGGGATACGCTTGTGACCGTGTACTGGTAGGCTCCCGATGCTGAAACTCCGGGAATGAAGGTGCCGGAAAATGCTCCTCCACCGGGAACGCTCCACGTTCCGCCGGTATCGGGTGTTCCACCCAACACGGTTAGTAGATCGATCGTGGCCGAGGTGCTGCACAAGGTGATGTTGCCATCACTTCCGGCATCAATGGTACAGGTACCTCCGATCACCGCCGGTGGCAGCGGCACGATGGGATCATTGTTGCAGCCCGCTCCGCTCCAGGAGCCGGTCTGGCTATCGCTGAACGTATCGAAGCTGACGGAAAGCCCGGTGCCGTTCACACATGCCGGACCATCAAGCACGGTTACTGTCCAGCAGAATTGCCAGTTGCCGGAACCCGTGCAGTTATCCCCGAAGTTGTTGCCCGCGTTCCCGTCGTTGTTCAGATCGAAGAAGAAGCCCGGACCTTGAGGGCCGATGTTCGTGAAGAACGAGGTACCCTGAACGCTGTTGTAGTAGCCCCATGTACCAAAACCAGAACAGGAGGGTGGAGGGGGACCTGGGACCACCGTGCTCAGGTTCCAGCCCGGGCCGAAGATCGCTTCCACTCCATGGAACCAGTTCGCGTTGCTTTGGTTCCAACCGGTTACCGTTATGCAGAATGTTACTGTTTCTCCACAGGCATAGGTACCGTTCACCGGAGGGGTGCTCGCACTTACTGTCCAGTTCGTAAGGCAGGGTTGAGCCATCGAAGAAAGGCCCAGCGTGGCAAGGGATACTGTCAGCAGAAAATACCGTAGTGAATTCGTTGTACGTTCCGGTATCGCTTGCATGCATCTAGGACAAGTGTAACACCCCAATGGTTGCCTTGTCATGTCGCCAAGATCGCCAGAACACGGAAAAGATCCTTGTTCAAGGACTTCTGCTGACCGATAGCTTCAGCAAAAGGGGTGAGCACCACACTGCCGTTCACTACACCGGCCATCTTATCGGAATGGCCGTCCAGCAGGGCTTCCACCGCGGCCACTCCCAACCTGCTCGCCAAAATGCGATCATTCGCTGTGGGTGATCCTCCCCGTTGCAGGTGCCCCAGTATGGTCACCCGTATATCGGCCTTGGTCATGCGCTGCCGCGCTTTGTTGGCGATCTCGAACGCACCACCTTCCTCGTCCCCTTCGGCGACCACTACAATGCTGCTGGACTTTGAGACCGACGCTACCTGTAACGCATCCACCAGTTCATCGATGCTTTGCAGTTTCTCCGGAACCATTACGTATTCGGCACCTGATGCCAGGCCGCTGGACATGGCGATGAAGCCTGTATCGCGCCCCATTACCTCCACGAAGAAGAGCCTGTCGTGCGAACTCGCCGTATCGCGGATCTTGTCGATCGCCTCAACAGCTGTGTTCACGGCGGTGTCGAAGCCGATCGTGTGGTCGGTGCCCCACAGGTCGTTGTCTATTGTACCAGGAAGGCCGATCATCCGTATGCCGTGCTCCTTGTGCAGGATGGCCCCTCCGGTGAAGGTGCCATCCCCGCCGATCGCGATCAAGCCGTCCATGCCATGCCGCTGGATGGTGGCCGCAGCCTGTGCACGTCCTTCAACGGTTCGGAAAGCCTCACTGCGTGCCGAACGCAGGATGGTCCCCCCGCGCTGCACGATGTTGCTCACATCCCTAGCACCCATGGGTATCGTACGATCG
>JBBEDG010000134.1:0-5391 GCA_040881405.1 Flavobacteriales bacterium
GCCACCGCTACGCCGCGCATGCCCCGCCTTGCTTGAGGAAAAAATAGCGGCAGAAAGTAAGTAAACCAACTTACGGGTTACCACACTAGCGCTTCCGTTCGTTCGGTGAACTAACGCACGGATGGATCGAGCCTGAAGCGCACCATGGACCTGATGGGTCGCCTGCTACCGGGCCCCGCAGCGTTAGGCACCGAGGCTTGTCGCCAGTTGGTCAACTCCTCCAAGGCCCTTTCCGCTTGGTACACGAGGTCGGTCTGGGGTTGAAGGATCCTGGTGCTGAAGCGCCCTTGCTCGCTCACGACCCCGATACCGTTCAAGGTGTTCGGGAACCCTCGGTAGCTTGGCCGCCGCAGCCGGTACAGCCTTTCCACCTCCAACTGGAACGCCTGTTGCCCGCCCGGATACGCGGCCTCGCTCGGATCGAACGGATCCACGCGACCAGCAGCACAACCGCCCGACCCCATTTCCAACGGCTCCAGAACCACCGCGTTGATATCCACCTCCATCAACACCCGGCACGGGCCGCATGGCACCACGGTAGACCAATGGGTCAGTGTGTCGCTGTTGGCGCTGCGCAGGTATTCGTTCGCTCCGGTGCAGCTGATCAGGCGCTCATAGTCCACCTCATAGGTACCCGAACGAAATGGGACGCGGAGATCCGGATGAACCCCATCGAACCCAATGAAAAGCACGCTCAGTTCCATGCGTTCGCCTGTGGTCTTGCTGGTGATCGCAAAGCGACGCTCGGCCAGGCCACAGCCAGTATCCATGCGCACCAGCAAGCTCTGATCGGTGCTATCGCGATCGGACAGGTGCGCTCCATGATGCTCGTCCAACGACAGCACCTCGAACTCGCGTTCGGAATGCACGTTGGCCAGTCCTTCCAGTGAAACATGTACGAGGATATCGGAGCAGCAGCATTGCGCCGAAAGCCTAACTGCACTGAACAGCAGCACGAAGAAGAACGTAAGGTTCCGAGCCATGACCGAACCGTACACGCGAGTGATGGATGCGTTCAAGCAGCGAAGAACATTCCGACCATCGCGCTATGTCCTCGTCCGCTCCCATTCGTATCGAAAAGACCACACTATCCTACCTCACCGCACTGGAGCGACACAACGACAAGCCATGGTTCGAGGCCAACAAGGACCGCTACCTCACGGCCCACGCGAACATGGTGGACTTCGCGGAAGCGTTGCTGGAACGGATGAAGGCGCACGACAGGATCAGCACGCCGAGTGGTCGGCAGAGTCTCATGCGCATCTACACTGACCAACGCTTCCACAAGGACAAACCGCCTTATGCCCCACGCTTTGGTGGTCGCTTGGTCCGTGTCAAACCGGCCCTTCGCGGCGGCTACTTCTACCGGATACAACCCGGCGGAAGATCCCACGTCACCTGCGGATTCATGGGCCCGGTGGCCGATGACCTGCGCTTGATCCGGCAGGACATCATTCACGACGAGATCGTGTGGCGAAAGCTCTTGCGCGCGAAGAACCTCCGTTCCCACTTCGGTGATCTCTTCGGCGAAGAAGTAGCCACCGTGCCCCGCGGCTATGCCAAGGATGATCCCGCTGCGGACCTGCTGCGTAAGAAACAGTTCCTATTGCGCCGCAGCTTCACCGATGCCGAAGTGCTCGACCCCAGGTTCCTGGACGAAGTGGTGAAGACCTTTCGCGCGGTGCGGCCTTGGTTCGATCATATGACAGCTGTGCTGACCACGGATGGGAACGGGGAATAGAACAAGCGCTCACGCCTTCTTCACGAACTCGCTCTTCAGCCCCATCGCACCAAAGCCGTCCACACGGCAATCGATGTCGTGGTCGCCATCGGTGAGCCGGATGCCCCTCACCTTGGTGCCTGCCTTGATGGACTTGGGCGCACCCTTCACGGGCAGGTCCTTGATCACAATAACGTCATCCCCGTCTTGGAGTTCATTGCCATTTGCATCCTTCACCACGGCGGGGCCTGCGGCCTTCTCGGCGGCCAGTTCATCCGCAGCAAGTTCCTCCGGGTTCCACTCGTGACCACATTCGCCACACATCCATGAAGTACCCGTGGGATAGGTGATGGTGGAACGGCACTCGGGGCAGGGCTTGGTATCGGGCATGGTTCCGGTTTCTGGCGGCGAATGTACCCGTTCCTCATGGTCAAGGGCCTGACCGTGATCAATGGTCCATAACTTTCACTTCATCATCCTTCGATCCATGGACCGCGCCCTCCTTATTAGCCAACTCGCCCACCAGGGCGAGGTGTTCCGTGCCCTGCTTACCGATCTCAGCATCGTCGAAAGCAGGTGGAAACCAGGACCGGAAAAATGGTGCGCGTTGGAGGTCGTCTGTCACGTGCACGATGAAGAGCGGGAGGATTTCCGCGCCCGCTTGCGATCAACACTGGAAACGCCGCTGGAAGCCTGGCCGAAGATCGATCCTGCCGCATGGGTGTCCGAACGCAAATACAGGGAGCAAGACTTCCACGCCGTGTTGGCGAACTTCCTGACGGAGCGTGAACGATCGTTGGCCTGGTTGCGCAGCCTCTCCGATGCGCCGTGGAAGAACGCCTACCTACACCCAACCGTAGGCCCAGTGAGCTGCGAGTTGCTGCTCACCAACTGGGTGGCACACGACCTGCACCACATCCGCCAACTGGTGAACCTGCGCTACGGCTACCTCAAAGCCCAAACCACGGTGCCGCTGGACTATGCGGGGACGTGGTAGCCGTTCCTCTCCCCTACCTTTCGGCCATGCTTATCACTACCGGCCGCATCCAGGAATTGCCCCTACTGCGCTCCACACCAGAGGGCTTGTTCCTGGGCGATGAGGAGGATACCGTACTTCTGCCTGCAGCCATGGCTCCTGCTGATCACCAGGAAGGTGCAGCCATGAACGTGTTCGTGTACCGCGATCGCGATGGTCGCAGGCTGGCAACCACCACCCTGCCAAAAGCCCAAGCGGGCGAGTTCACCAACCTGCAGGTGAGCGCGATACGCGGCGGTGGTGCGCTGTTGCAACTGATGCCTGGTGTGGATCTACTGGTGCCGCACGAGGAGCAGAAGAAGCCCATGGAACAGGGACGCTGGTACGTGGTGGATATTGCTTTGGATGAGCAGACCGACCGCCTCTTTGCCAGCACACGCATCGAGGAATTCCTGGACAACACCGAACTGAGCGTGCAGCGTGGCGCCACCGTGGACCTGGTGGTCTTCAGCAAGAGCGAAATGGGTTATTCGGTCATCGTGAACAACCAGCACCAAGGCCTGGTCCACAACAACGAGGTCTTCAAACCGATCTCCATCGGCGACCGGATCACCGGTTACGTGAAGCAGGTGCGCGAGGACAACAAGTTGGACATCGTGCTACAACCCATCGGCTACCGGCAATACATCGATGTGCATACGGCCACCCTGGCGAAGCGTCTGGAGGTACGCGGCTTCCTGCCCCTTACGGACAAGAGTTCAGCAGAGGAGATATACGCCGAGTTCGGCATCAGCAAGAAGGCGTTCAAGAAGGCGTTGGGCGCGCTATACAAGGAGCGCTTGGTGCGCATCGGTGAGGATGGCATCGTTTGGATGGGCTGAGCCCTGAACCACGTTGATGAGACGAACCACGTTACAATGAACCCGACCCTACGCAATGTGCTCGCTGTCCTCACCGGCATCATCGTATGCATGATGGTGAACGGTGTGTTGATCGCCGTAAGCGCTTCGGTGATACCACCGCCGGAAGGTGTGGACCCGAACGACATGGAGAGCATCAAGGCCAATGCGGACAAGTTCCTACCCGAGCACTTCCTGTTCCCATTCCTGGCCCATGCGCTGGGGTCCCTCGTAGGCGCCTTTGTAGCGGTGCTGCTGTCCGCATCGCGGGCAATGTCGCTGGCAGTGATCGTTGGCGGAGTGCATCTACTCGGCGGTATCGCTGCCGCCTTCATGATCCCTGCCCCCACATGGTTCGTAGTGGCGGACCTTGCCTTGGCCTATTTGCCCATGGCTTGGATCGGCGGCAGGCTCGCGATCGTAGCAGTGCGCTGAGAACAGGTGGCACGCCCATAGGGCTAAAGGACCAACAGGAAACCGTCCGAAGCAAGCACACTTCCATTCACCAGTATCTCCACACGGTGTTCGCCCGCATGGTGCTTTCGTGTGCTGAAGTCCTGCATGCGTTGTCGCTTGCTGACCGACACAGCTTCATGCTTGCCCAACACAAGTTCTTTCAGCTTGAAGACCTTGGCGGAGCTCCTTCCATCGGCCTTGCGGTAGTGGATCCGGTAGTCCACCACCAGTTTCTGGTCGCGATCCACCAATGAGGTAAGCATGAAGCTGAACTCAATGCGTTCTCCCAACTTCACTCGTTTCGGCCGAAGCAGAAAGCCCGTAAGCTCGACCCGTGTGTCCTGTTCGAAGGCGAAGAGGGCCAATGCTCGCGGATGGCCTTGTTTGATCAGGTTGCGGCAGGCATGTTTCGCGATCCAGGCCGTGTGCGGATGTGTGGTGGTCCATGCGGTGAGCGCATCCAGCATCAGTTCCGGGTGGTCCTTGGCCACATCGTTCATGTGATTGGCCACCGACTTGCGCACATAGAGCGCTGGATCCTCGCGCAAGGCATGCAGTATGGGCCTGGTCAAGGTGGGGTCCTTCACCATGGCATCCAGGCGGAAGGACCATGGCAGCCGAGGCCGCGAGCCTTCCGAAGCGAGGCGGCGCACATGTTCATCGGCATCGCCGGTCCAATGACGCATCACTTTCAAGGTGCCCTTCACATCGCGCCGTAAGAACTCACGCACCGCGAACTCGGAAGAGCCGAAGGGCGTGAAGTACTTCAAGGCTTCCAGCGAATAGGCCGGAGTTTCCAAACCGTACAAGCCCACGAAGTCGGGATATACCAAGGCCGTGTAGCCTTTGGGCATGCGTGTGGCCACCTCGCGCAACACCTCTAGTGCCGTCGGAAAATTCTCCGGAAGGAAACGACCCAAGGTCTCGCTGGTGTGACGCAGGCGTGCGTTCAGTTCGCGTTGCTCCAGGCCCTTGGTCACATGCCGTAGGAAGGTTTCCGTATCGAAGCGGGGCATCACTTCTTGAACAGCATCGGCAAGGCGCAGGTAGTACGCCTTGTTGAACATTTCCTTCAGTGCTTCGGCCATGCAACAAATATGCGGGCACGAAACGAAGTGAGCATTCAACGTTCACACTGCCGACCATCGGCAGCTCCAAGCAGTCCCTCCTTGCATCATCCAAATTAGCTCGTCACGTAGCTTAGCCGCATGGAGGACTTCTTCGATATCCTACGCATCGAACTGCTCGGCTGGTACACCGAATTCGTACGGCTGCTCCCCCGCCTGGCCTTCGCGTTACTCTTCTTCATCGCGGCCTATCTCTTTGCGGATCTGATCAGG
>JBBEDG010000135.1:0-5349 GCA_040881405.1 Flavobacteriales bacterium
CAGCACGTTCGAACTGACAGTGGAGGTAGCGCGGTACTATCTGGCCACCAAGAAGCTCGCCGAGTCCCTAGGGCTGACTAGCGTATTCACCGACGCGGAGTTCATCCGCTTGGAGGCGAACCTTACCAAAGGCGATTCCTTGCAGATCATCAGCAACGAAGTGTACGTGCGTGCGTATGAGAAGCTGGAGGAGGCGGATATGGGCCCGGTGCTCACCCTGGTCCTGATCGGTGGCTGGGTGGAGAGTATGCACCTGATGATGATGCATGGCGAGCAGGACACATCGGCCGAAACCCGCATGCGTGTAGCGGAACAGCGTTCCACTTTGGAACACCTGATCGCGCTCAGCGAAGAGAAGATAGCGGATGCGGATGTGGCCGAGCTGCGACTCCGATTGACCCGCATCCTCGACCTCTACGATACCATGAACGTTCACCGTAAGCCACATGCGAGCAAGTCCACCTCCGGCCGTATGGTACTAGGTGAGGATATTGTTGTGGAGATCACAGAAGACAAGTACCAGACCATCAAGGAGGCCATTTCCAGCCTTCGTGCCGAACTGACCCGAACCGAAGACCAGCCCTGACACTCACCATGAACCGTTCCTTTCTCCATATCACGTTGCTCATTCTTGGGCTTTTCAGCGTAGACCGGATGCTGGGTCAATCCGTTTGTGCCGATTACCAGAAATTCAATTGCCAACCTGCCGGCGACAAAAGCTGGTCGTTGAACGGCCAAAGCAAGAGCGCTGCCGTCCAGGTCGGTCGCGAGACCGAACTCAACATCATCATCTACCGCGGCCAGGACTACCGTATTTCCATTTGTCAGGACGCCAAGATCCTGGGTGAGGACATCGCCTTCCGCCTTGTGGAAAAGGTGCGTGTGCTCCGCGAAGGTGCAAAAGCGCCCCAACCCATAACGGATGCCGAAGGCCAGCAGACCGGCACAACTCAACTGGTGCAGGAGGATGACCGCATGTTCGAAGAGGTCGAGAAGGTGCTGTGGGACAACACAGAGCATGATATGGCCAAGGAAGTGGAATTCTCCTGTGCCTCGACCAAGCGTATCGCCGTGCGGGTCATGGCACCCGGTGCCACTGGCAAGACGCGTCGCGGAGGAGCACTGGATATCGGCTGCCTTGGCGTCCTCATCGAACACATGATGACCCCAGAGTTGGGCTTCTGATATCGGTTCCGGTCATCATCCATGGGGCGGCTACCTTTGTAGCCGCCCCATGTCGTTCCTATCCGCACCTCCCGCGCAAGTGGAGCAGTTGTCCAAATTGCTGGACTCGCCCAAGCGCATCGCCATCGTTTCGCATTTCAACCCCGACGGTGATGCCATGGGTTCCAGTCTTGGCCTCGGCCGTGTGCTCACCTACCTCGGACATACTGTGCAGGTGGTCATGCCCAACACACCGCCACCGAACCTCCATTGGATGCCAGGGCACAGTGAGGTGCTCACCTTCGATAAGAAGCCTACCGGGACAGTGGCCGCTATTGCTTCAGCGGATATCCTGTTCTGTCTGGATTTCAACCGGAGCGATCGTGTTGGGGGCTTGGAGGAAGTTCTGAAGGCTGCCCCGATCAAGGTGATGATAGACCACCACCAAGAGCCTGACGACTTCGCCCAAGTGATGTTCTCGGATATCCGCGCGTGTGCCACCTGCCAAATGGTGTATGATATTGTGATGGCACTTGGGCATGGCGGGGCCATCGACCGGCAAGCCGCCACCTGCCTCTACGCAGGCATCGTTACGGACAGTGGTTCGTTCCGCTACCGCAGTACCACGGCGCACACCATGCGTGTGGGTGCCGAGCTCATCGACCGTGGAGTGGAGGTGGATACGGTGCAGAACGCCATCATGGACGGCAACAGCGTGGACCGCCTTAAGCTCCTTGGCTTCACGTTGAACGAACGCATGGAGGTCATCCCCGAAATGGATACCGCGCTGATCTGGTTGAGCAAGGAGGATCTTAAGCGCTTCAACTACCAGCCTGGCGATACGGAAGGCTTCGTCAACTACGGACTCTCGGTGAGGGGTGTACGACTTGCGGCCTTTTTCGTGGAACGCAACGATGTAGTTAAGGTGAGCATGCGCTCCAAGGCCACTTTGCCTGTGGATCGCTTCCTGAAGGAGCATTTCAACGGTGGTGGGCATGCCAACGCAGCAGGCGGCCAGACCAATGAGAGCCTTCAGGCTGCGGTAGCCCGCTTTCGAGACTTGCTTCCGGCCCATATACAAGCGCACCCGGCCCAATGAGGAACTTTTTGCACATTACGGTACTGGCACTCTTCCTTGGCTGTGGCAGCGATGGGCGCGTGCCGGTTGTTCAGCGCTCAGCACCCACTTCGGAACAGCTCATCCAAGAGAATCGCGACGCCATCAAGTTGGAGGATCGGGATATCGACCTTTACTTGGCCCGCTTCGGAATCGAAGCACAGCGCAGCCCGCGTGGCATTCGGTACAAGATCCTGCGCGATGAGCCCGGTGATATCGTACGCTCGGGGCAATTGGCGGTGGTCAATTACCGTGTGGAACTCTTGAATGGTGACACTGCGTACAGCACCGAACCGGGACGTCCGGAATCATTCAAAGTGGAGATGGATGATGTTGAGAGTGGGCTGCATGAAGCCATCCAATTCCTTTCGCCCGGCGATAGTGCGGTGATCATCATCCCCAGTTACAGGGCCCACGGCCTCATCGGCGACATGGACCGCATACCCATGCGCAGTTCAGTAGTATACCGCCTCGGCTTGGTCAAGGTCAGTGGAGTGGTACGATGAAGGTTTGGTTGCTGGCAGTACCGTTCTTGTTCGCTGCATGCAGCAATTCGCCCCATGCGGGATTCAAGGAGGTTTCCGATGGCGTACACCTGCGCTACCATTCGCTCGGCGATGGCGAGGAACTGGTGCAGGACGACGATAGCATACATCTGCTTGTTCGGATGACCCAGTTGGGAGGCGAAGCAGGTTCCTTGCTCAGTACCCAACGCTGGTATGCAGCGGCCGACCTCCGGCACGGAGCCTTCGTACCCCTCCTTCAACGCATGCACGAAGGGGATAGCATAAGCCTGATCGCGAGAGCCTCCGAATTGCCCTGGGATGCGCTCTCTCCCAGGGGATGGCGCCCTCCGTCGGGTGCCAGCGACGTGCAGCTTGAGTTCGCTCTTCTGAATATCCGCACACCGGATATGATCCAAGCAGAAAACGAACGCCATCGTCTAGCCGATCCGGAAGGGTATCAACGCAAGCTTATTGCGGCCTTTGTGGAACGCTCCGGTCATGAATGGGAGGTGTGGGGAACGAGTTTATTGCACCATCGCATCAGTGGCATTGCGTCGGATACGGCCCGCGTGGAACAAGGTGATATGGTCCATGTGAGTTGGTATGGAAGCCGCTTGGAGGATGGTGCGCCGATGGACGATACGAAGCGGACCGGTGGTCCCTTCATTTTTCGCTACGGCGATCAGGACCAGGTTATCAAAGGCATCGAAACCGCTGTGCTGCTTCTGCGCGAAGGGCAGGAGGGGGAGTTCATCCTACCTGCGGAAATGGCCTTCGGCGCACGCGGCGTGGAAGGTCTTGTGGACCCAGGGTCACCGGTGCGCTACGTGGTGACGCTTGAGCGAGTGGAGCGGCGCGGAGCTATCAGCCCTGCTGCCCAACGATGAACACGGCTGGGCGTTTGCCCAAGGTGGGTGTTGCTTTCCGCCAGTTCGCAACGCTATTGGTAAGGGTCGAGCCGCCCGGTTGGGTGAGGTCCACGGCAATGGTCAGCAGTGTTTCTGGCAGGCATGTGCGCAGCAGGTCCTCCAGCAGGGCATCGTTGCGGTAGGGTGTTTCTATGAACAATTGGGCGCCGCCCGTGCGCTGCGCCTCTCCCTCAATTCGCTTAATGGTCTGCTTGCGCTCTTGCGGCGCACGCGGCAGGTATCCATGGAAGGTGAAGCGCTGACCATTCAGGCCTGAAGCGGCCAGGGCTAGGAACAAGGACGAAGGTCCGATCAAAGGAATTACCGTTATCGCCGCTTTATGCGCTGCTGCGACCAGCAATGCGCCGGGATCCGCGATACCTGGCATGCCCGCTTCACTGACGATGCCCCCGTCCCGCCCGCTGCGCAACAAAGCGATCATGCCATTCACATCCTGAACAGTGCTGTCCTTGTCCAAGCGGTGCATTTCCTGTGCCGCAAGATCGATGTCCGGAACCATGCGACGCAGCATCTGGCGAGCGGTCTTCTCATGTTCGGTGAACCAGAGGTTCACGCGGGCCGACACCGCGATGTTCTCAGGGGGCACCTGTTCGATGCCACCTTGCTCGCCCAGCCATACGGGCATCAGGAAGAGAGTGCCGGGTAGGGTGCTCATAGCGCCTGCTTTTCTTCCACACGGTCCAGCACCGCGTTACAGGCTTCCACCAGCATGCGGTAAACGTGGTCGAATCCTTCGTCACCGCCGAAGTAGGGGTCCGGTACTTCACGCTGCGGGTGCTGAGGTACATGGTCCATCACCAAGCGGGCTTTGCTTGCCAGTTCCGTATTCGGAGCCAGCTTCAACATGTTGGCGAGGTTGCTGGCGTCCATGGCCAGTATGATGTCGAAGTCCGCGAAGTCCAATTCCTTGAATTGGCGCGCTCGCAGGTCACGGATACTGATGCCATAGCGCTCCATGGCAGCAATTGCGCGGTGGTCGGGTTCCTCGCCAATATGGTAGTCTCCGGTTCCGGCCGAGTCGGTGGTAATGCTGATGCCGCGCTCCTGTGCCAGATGTCGCAATATGCCTTCCGCCATTGGCGAACGGCAGATGTTGCCAAGGCAAACGGTGAGGATCTTCATGGTGGTAGCTTCAAACGTTGGTGATGCGAAGGTCCGATATGCATTGGACCGATATGCATTGATCCGGTCAGGCTGGACCGAAATGCGAAGGGACCCCTTTCGAGGTCCCTTCTGTCCGAGTTCACAGGTCAAAGGTCGATGATCAGTGGATGCTCAATTTCTTTTCAAGATCCTCGAGGTATCCACGGAACTGTTTGTCCGTTTCTTGCAGGTTGTTCACTGTGCGACAAGCGTGTAGCACGGTGGCGTGGTCCTTTCCACCGCAGTGCGCGCCGATGTTGGCCAGCGAGCTCTTGGTCATGCGCTTGGCGAAGTACATGGCGATCTGACGAGCCTGTACCACTTCGCGTTTGCGGGTCTTGCTCTTCAGGAGTTCGATCGGCAGGTCGAAGTAATCGCACACCACCTTCTGGATGTAGTCGATGCTGACCTCGCGCGCCGTGTTCTTCACGAACTTGTCGATCATCTGCTTCGCCAGGTCCAACGTTACCGCCTTCTTGTTCAGCGAGCT
>JBBEDG010000136.1:0-5344 GCA_040881405.1 Flavobacteriales bacterium
GGTGTCTTACAAGTATCCGGTTTCCGGCGCGCGGGTCCTTTTCCGTCCTATGAGAATGGATGGGGTGGACCGAGATCATGTACCGAAGAGCTATTTCGCCCTTACACGGCTATTGACACCTTAGGACTTGAACAAAATGTGAAGGCCTCCCCACGCGTTAGTGGGAAGGCCTTCAGCAGTCGAATAAAAAACGACCAGCGATCACTCCATCACAATACGCACCGCGCTGCTGCCAGCATCGCCCATCAGATGCAGCACGTAGAGGCCGGCAGGGGCTTCTGGCAGGGAGAGGAAGCCTTCTCCGTAGGATACCGCCAGGTTGCCTTCGGACACCAGGCGTCCATCGGCACTGTGCAGGGCCCAGAGCATGTTGTGTCCCATTCCGTCCGAAGCGGTCAGCCGGATGTTGTCGCGCGCTGGGTTGGGAAATACGCTCCACACGATGGCAGGACGCTCGTCGATGCCGTTGAATTCGCAGGGGAACTTCTGGGTATCGAACCAGTTCTTGGAACCCAACAGGGCGGGGAACGCGCAGTCGTTGTGATCGAAGCCGGAGCCCGCACTTGCGGCTTGTACCTGTGTGGCACCCAAGGCCACCATCGCATCGCGGCACACGATGCTGTTCTGGTAGGACACGTGGCTATCGCTTTCGCAGTAGCCCATGCGCACGGGTGACGTGGGCACCCATTCGTAGACATCATTATCGCGAAGCGCAACACGGAAATAATGGTCGGGGTCGTCCATGAAATCCAGGAGCACCTGCTCGTCCATGATCAAGCTTGGCACTTCGGGCATCACGGCGTCCACGGCACCGGATCCATTGTTGCCCTCGAACAAGGGTGGCAATATCACATCATAGGGCTCCCGGAGCACTTCGCTCAGGTCGTCCACAAGACCGTAGACGTAGTTGTACGAGAACACCACATAGGGCAGGTAGTATGGTGCCGGGTAGGGGTCGGGGGATGTGATCACCTCGGCCTGCACACCGCTAACATCGAAAGGCCCGCTGCAAGGAGCGCTGGCGGTCACCGTGAATTCGTCCGGGAACTGCTCCTGGAGAACCTTGTGTGTGGCCATGCAGGAGTGCCCACCCTGCGAATACCCGGTGAGGAATAGTTGTCCGTTCAGTTCCACCCCACGGTCCGCGCAGAACTCGCGTGCGGCCCTCAGCATGTCTATGCTTGCACTGGCCTCGGAGGCGCCGTGCATGTAAGGGTGTGGGCCGGGGCTGTCACCAAGACCGAGGTAATCCGGCAGTACGGTTACGTAACCCGTGCCGCCAAGGAAGTAGCCCACGACGATCTCACCGCTCAAACGCGATGGCACTCCTTCCCGATCCAGAACAGTGCCATGCATGTAGGCAGCGAGCGGGTGGAAACAGTTGGGTGTAATGGGTAACACCAAGGCACCACTGGCGATGGTGGCAGCGCCGAAGGGATCGATGGTATTGTACACCACCTTGTGAACTTCCACACCGTATTGGGCATTCCCCACACCCAGGGAAACAAGTTCCGCAGCGGTGTAGGACTCGAGCAGGGAATCACTGATCAGCACTTGGGCCCGCAGCGCAGGAGCCGAAAATGCAAGAACGAAGAACGCAGCGTACAGGTTTCTCATGGTGTTGCTAGGTTGTTTCGGGAATGGATGGAAGAAAAGGCCCGGTGAAAATAGAGGCACCGAAGCAAGCATCCAAGTGCGAGCTCGATTTCCTGACTATTTTCTTTCCTGTACAGCTGCCGTGGTCGCATCAACCACGCGCGGCGCAATCATCCGGACCACCGGACAATAGTCGCTGCATGGCTTGCCAAACCGGAGTTTCCGGAGGTGGCGCTACCGTGTGGACCGGCCTTCCTGTAATGGGATGCACAAAGGCGAGGGAACGGGCGTGCAGGGCGATGGTCCGGTCACGTTCACCGCGTCGTGCCCCGTACTTCACATCACCCCGGATCGGGAAACCTGCTTTGGAAAGCTGCGCTCTGATCTGGTGGAAGGCACCACCTTCAGGAACCACCTCCAACAGCGCCAGCCGTTCACCCTTTGCGAGCACCGTGAACCGTAGGCGCGATAATTCCTCCTCGACACCGATGCCTGAAGCGCTTATCCGGGCGCGTTTGCCACGTCCGTCGCGTGTAATGAGATCCTCCAACACCTGCTCAACGCCCGGGGGACCAAGTCGCTCAACACCCTCCACAATGGCCCAATAGCGCTTCTCCACCTCCCGCTTGCGGAACTGCTCGTTCAAGCCGCGCAGCACATCGGCATCGCGGGAGATCACCACCGCACCGCTCACCGGCCGATCAAGGCGATGGACCAGGCCGAGCTCCTTGGTGTTCAACTGCACTGCCACTAACTCCAGCAGCGATGGATCACCTGTGGGGTCCGGCTGCACGGGCATGCCACCGGGTTTCCAGGCCACGCAGAGATGCTCGTCCACATGGAGAAGCACCACCGCCGCGCCCGGCTCAGTACTGCTCATCGGCACTTGGGAAATCGCGCGAGCGCACATCGGCGATGTAGCTGGAGACCGCACCGTTGATCACCCCATGCAGATCGGCATAGCGACGCAGGAAGCGGGGGTTGAACTCCTGGTTGATGCCCAGCATATCGTGCAATACAAGCACCTGGCCATCCACTCCACCACCCGCACCGATGCCTATGACGGGTATCTGCACGCTGGCGGCCACCTCGGTGGCCAGTGCGGCCGGTATCTTCTCAAGTACCAGGGCAAAGCAACCGGCTGCTTCCAGCAGCTTCGCGTCCTCACGAAGGCGTTTCGCCTCTTCCTCCTCCTTGGCGCGCACCACATAGGTGCCGAATTTGTAGATGCTCTGTGGGGTAAGGCCAAGGTGGCCCATGACCGGTATACCTGCCGTAAGGATGCGTTCGATGGAACCTAAAACCTCCCGTCCGCCTTCAAGCTTCACAGCATGTGCGCCGCTCTCCTTCATGATCCGGATGGCCGAATTCAACGCACCCTTGGTGTTGCCTTGGTAGGTACCGAAGGGCAGGTCCACGACCACCAAGGCGCGCTGCACGCCACGCACAACGCTGCTGGCGTGGTAGATCATCTGGTCCAGGGTAATGGGCAAGGTTGTCTCGTGCCCGGCCATCACATTGCTGGCACTGTCGCCCACGAGTATCACGTCCACGCCGGCGCCATCCACCAGTTGGGCAAGGGAGTAATCATAAGCCGTGAGCATGGCGATCGGCACGCCACCGGCCTTCATTTCAAGCAGGGTGTGCGTGGTAACGCGCTTCACGTTCTTCAGGCTGGTGCTCATCGATCTGGAATTGCCGGGGGACCGGGGTGGGCGCCAAAGCTAACCGGTGGCGCCAACGCATTGTAGCGCCGTTCAACACCGTCAAGTTCCTTGCGTTCCTATGGCACATTCCACCGCTTCCCGGTCCTTTGGGAGGTGCCCCCGCATTCAGCTACCTTTGGCCGCCTTGTCCTTGCACAAGGCAGACCGCAACGCATGAACCGTATCCTCCTTCTGCTTACCGCTGCTGCTGGCTTTGCAGGTTGCAGCACCGACCTCGAGATCAACGCTCCGTACAAGGAGAACACGGTCGTCTATGGCCTGCTGAACATGCGGGACACCATCCACTATGTGAAGATCAACAAGGCCTTCCTGGGCGAAGGAAACGCCTTCACCTTCGCGCAGATCCCCGATTCCAACGAATACAGCAACGAGGATATCACCAAGGCCATGGTGTACCGCAACACCAACGGGCAGCGAGTGGATTCCTTCCCCTTGCGCGACACGCTGGTTGCAGGCCGTGAGCCGGGCACCTTCTATTCCCCGGTGCAACGCATGTACTACTTCCGCGAGAACAACGTGTACAGCCTGCCCCAGAGCACAGTACCTGTGAACCTGGAGCAGAACAGCGTATACGAGCTGGACCTCGAGGTGCGCGGCACCCGCATATCCGGCGTGGCCCCCATCGTGAACGACTTCTCCATCTTCTCCACCGTGCAGAGCGAGTTGACCGAAGTGAACCTGGTTTCCACCACACAGGGCTACGGATCCTACGAAGTTCGCTGGACCTCCAACCGCGATGGCAAGCGCTATGCGGTGCAATACCGTTTCAACTACACCGAAGTGCGAGGCACGGATTCGCTGGAAAAGTCGATCACCCAGTTCGTTGGGTCCCGCGTGAGTTCCAACTCCCAAAGTCCGGAGCCCATGTCCGTGATCATCGATGGCGAACTGTTCTACAGCACTCTCGCAGCAACTATCCCGAACGACCCCACGGTCACCAAGCGCATCTTCACCGGCCTGGATTTCCTGATCTCCGTGGCGAACGACGAGTTCCACACCTTCCTCACCTTGTCCGAACCGGTGACCGGCATCGTGGAGGATCGCCCCGCCTATTCCAACGTGGAGAACGGCTTCGGTGTGTTCGCCAGCCGCTACAACAAGGATGTGCTGCGCAAGCGGCTGAACGGTGCATCCTTGAACGAACTGATCAATGGCCAGTACACCGGTACACGGCGCTTCTGTTCGAGCTTCAACTTTGGTCCTCCCTACGGCTGCAACTGACGCGATACTGTCGATCTGACAGAGAAAAAGCCCGCATGCACTGCGGGCTTTTTAGTTCCCTGACAGGTTGTGTCGCCTCTGACAGATGGCACAGTGGTTGACCGTCGGGCTCCGCCGCACAAAGCGGCCACTGCAACAACGACAACAAACGACAGTTATGAGCAAGATCATCGGCATAGACCTGGGCACCACCAACAGTTGCGTTTCCGTAATGGAAGGCAGCGAGCCGGTGGTCATCTCCAACAGCGAAGGCAAGCGCACTACCCCGAGTGTGGTGGCCTTTGTGGATGGTGGCGAACGCAAAGTGGGCGATCCCGCCAAGCGTCAGGCCATCACCAACCCCGTGAACACCATCTTCTCCATCAAGCGCTTCATGGGCAATAGCTTCGATGAGTGCACCACAGAGGTTGGCCGCGTGCCTTACAAAGTGGAACGGGGACCCAACAATACCCCGCGCGTTGCCATCGGCGACCGCCAGTACACCCCGCAGGAGATCAGTGCCATGATCCTGCAGAAAATGAAGAAGACCGCCGAGGACTATCTCGGTACGACCGTGACCGAAGCGGTAATCACCGTTCCGGCCTATTTCAATGATGCACAGCGTCAGGCCACCAAGGAAGCGGGCGAGATCGCCGGCCTGAAGGTGCGTCGCATCATCAACGAACCCACCGCAGCTGCGTTGGCGTACGGCCTCGACAAGAAGAACGTGGACCAGAAGATCGTGGTGTTCGACTGCGGTGGTGGTACCCACGACGTGAGCGTACTCGAGCTCGGTGACGGTGTGTTCGAAGTGAAGAGCA
>JBBEDG010000137.1:0-5331 GCA_040881405.1 Flavobacteriales bacterium
AGGACATGACCGACAAGGTGCTGGTGGTGATGGCCAAGTACCCGAACATCTGCAAATACATCCACCTGCCTGTGCAAAGCGGCAGCAGCGCTGTTCTGAAGCGCATGAATCGAGGCTACGACCGCGCCTGGTACATGGAGCGTATGGCCAGCATCCGCAGGCACATGCCCGATTGCTCCATCAGTACGGACATCATAGCTGGCTTTTGTGGCGAGACCGAGGAGGAGCACCAGGAGACCTTGAGCCTGATGAACGAAGTGGGCTACGACATGGCCTTCATGTTCAAGTACAGCGAGCGGCCCAAGACCCTTGCCGCACGCAAATACCCGGACGATGTGCCCGAGGATGTGAAAGGCCGCCGCTTAGCGGAGATCATCGAAGCACAGAAACTCAGCAGCGCCAAGCGCATGGCCAGCTACGTGGGCCAGGAACACGAAGTACTGATCGAGGGCGTTAGCAAGCGCAGCGCCGAGAACATGTACGGTCGCAACAGCCAGAACTCGATCGTGATCGTTGCCCGTGACTTCGATGGTGTGGAACTGAAGCCCGGCATGTTCGTTCATGCCCGGATCATAAGCAGCACCGCAGGTAGTTTACATGGCGAGGTGACAGGAATAGTGGAAGAAGCACTGGCCAACACATGAATATACAAAGCATCAAACAGCGTTTCAGCATCATCGGGGCCTCGCCCCTGCTGGAACGCGCCATCGAGATCGCTGCGCAAGTGGCACCGACGGACCTCAGTGTGCTGATCACCGGTGAGAGCGGCAGTGGCAAGGAGGTGATGCCGCAGATCATCCACGCCTTCAGTTCGCGCAAGCATGGGCCCTACATCGCTGTGAACTGCGGCGCCATTCCCGAAGGCACCATCGATAGTGAGCTGTTCGGCCACGAGAAGGGTTCCTTCACTGGGGCGCACGAGGCCCGCAAGGGCTATTTCGAGGTGGCCAACGGCGGCACCATCTTCCTGGATGAAGTGGGAGAACTACCCTTGACCACACAGGTTCGTCTGCTGCGTGTGCTGGAGACCGGCGAATTCATCCGCGTGGGCAGCAGCAAAGCCCAAAAGACCAACGTGCGCGTGGTGGCCGCCACCAACGTGCAGATGCTGCAGGCCGTGCAGCGTGGCACCTTCCGCGAGGACCTCTACTACCGCTTGAACACAGTGCCCATTCCCGTTCCGCCGCTGCGCGAACGGAAGGAGGATATCCACCTGCTCTTCCGCTGGTTCGCACAGGATGCGGCCACCAAGTACAAGGCACCGCCGCTCACCTTGCGCGACGACGCTTTGCAACTCCTTCTTGCCTATCGCTGGCCCGGCAACGTGCGGCAATTGCGCAACATCGTGGAGCAGATGAGCGTGATAGAGCAGACCCGCGAAGTGGACGCCAAGACCCTGCGGCAATATCTACCCGCTGAGGTCACTGCCTTGGCCCCGCTGTCCGGTGGCACTGGTGGCCAGGGAACGGACAGCATCAATGAACGCGAGCTGATCTTCAAGTTCCTGTTCGACATGAAGAACGACCTGAATGCCTTGAAGGAACAGGTACGCACCCTGGCAGGCGGCCATCCTTTGCCTTCCTCCGGTTCGGCTCCGGTGTACCGCGATGAATACATCCTGCCTGGCTCCACGCAAGGCACCATGAGCATACACATGCCGGGCAAGGATGAGCACGAAGAGGTGGACCACACCGAAGTTGAAGAGATACTCAGCTTGGAAGAGAAGGAAAAGGAAATGATCAAGAAAGCCCTGCATAAACACAGGAGCCGGAGGAAGACCGCAGCCCAAGAACTGGGCATAAGCGAGCGCACGCTTTACAGGAAGATCAAGGAGTACGGGATCTAGTGTCCCACTGAGTGATCGAAGGAAGATGGTAACGGGTTCCTTCGCTTCGCTCGGAAAGACGGGTTGAAGGTTGAGAGTTGAGGGTTGAAGAAAATGTCGCTACAGCACACACATAGGACCGGCCAGTTCTCAGGAGTCGTCCTTGTGCTGGTAGTGCTCCTGGCTGCTTGTCGCATGAGCGTTTCCTTCACTGGCGGCGATGTGGGCGATGCACGCACCATGAGCGTGGACCTCTTCCAAGCCCGGGCACCACTGGCCACCCCTCAAAGTGCACAGCTATTCACGGAGACCATTCGCGACCTTCTGCTTGCACAAAGTCCCTTGAAACTGGCGCGTGAGGATGGCGACCTGCAATACAGTGGATCCATTATAGGCTACGACGTGCAGCCGGTGAGCATCCAGGCGAGCGAGACCGCGGCCCTGAACCGGCTTACCATTACCGCCAGCATTACCTATGTGAATACATTAGAGCCGAAGAAGAACAGCGAATTCACGGTATCCCGCTTTGCCGATTACAACAGTGCGCAGGACCTGGTCACCGTGGAAGAGCAGTTGGTGAGCGAGATCGCGAAGCAGTTGGCCCAGGATGTTTTCGACCGGACCATCGGGAGTTGGTAGGAGGGCGAAAACGTGGAGATGAAGGAAATATGGAGATGTGGAGATGTAAGGAAATGTGTTGCTTCGCCTGCCTATCGGCAGACAGGCTCGCAATGACGGTTGTAAGGATGTGAGGATGAGGAAGAATGTGGAAATGATGATGGAATAGGATGATGGAACGCGAACGTTTGACGCACTTGTTGAAGGATCCCGGCGCTGTGGCGCGGGAGGACCTTGCCGACCTGCGTTCGCTTGCGGAGCGCTTCCCATGGTTCAGTGGGGCACACCTACTTCGCGCCAGCGGCGAAGGGATGGCGGGCGATGTGCGCTCTGAGGAGACGCTTTCCTCTGCTGCAGCTCATGTGCCATCACGAGCGGTGCTTTACGACCTCGCTGCAACGCGCCTGCACGAAGTGCCATTGGCGGCGCCTTTCTCCGTGGTGGCGAAGACCGTAGTGTCGACCCCGGGTATCATTGAAACACCAGCGCTGCCCTTGGCAGGTACCCTACCGGCCCCTGTTCGGCCCATCCCGCGCAAGAAGGAAGAGGAATTGCAGGAGGTCGAGCATCAGGCAAGCCTCACAGTTCCTGATGAGGTGGACGTAGAGAAGCTCGTGCCGAGCCAAGCCACTGCCGAAGTCGAAGCGGAAGATCCGCTTGAACGGCAGATCATGGAAGCAGCCCTCGCCAGTGCCTACGACCTAACGCTACATGCACCCCTTCAGGCGCCGGTCCCTCTGGCTAACAACGATCCGAAGGGAACCAACACCACCGAAGTTGCCTCGGAGATACGCCCGGCGGAAGAGCCCGTAGCGGAAGAACCGGCGGCACCGAACGCCATGGAAGAGGCAGCGCCTGCTGTGGAACCCGAGGTACGCACTGGTCCAGCTATTCCCATCGCTCCCAACACGCGCAAACGCTTCAGCTCTTGGCTGGACGTGGATGGCAGTACCAGCGCGATCAAGGAAGTGGTGGCGACGCCGAAAGTTCCATCCCTCCCTCCTGCCCCACCAAAAGCATTGGAACAAGCATCAAGTGCCGAAAAGGTGCTGGCACCCGAGGAGCGCATGAGCATCGTGGACCGCTTCATAGGCCAGGAGATCCAAACCCCTGCTTCCAAGACCGCCTTCTTCACCCCCCAACAAGCAGCCAAACGAAGCTTGGACGATACCACCGGCCTTGTTACGGAAACTTTGGCCGGGATCTACGCCAAACAGGGCAATACGGCCAAGGCCATCGAAGCCTACCGCAAGCTGGCGTTGAAATACCCGGAGAAAAGCGCTTACTTTGCCGGCCTTTCGCAAGCGCTCGAGGCGCAACAGAACAAGTAACAATTCCTTCGCCAGGCTTCGGCAATTGAACCATGGTCGCCATCTCCATCCTCATTCTCATCATTTGCGGCCTGTTGGCCCTTGTTGTTCTTGCCCAGAATCCGAAGGGTGGCGGGCTTGCATCGGGCTTTACCGGTGCCTCGCAGATCGGAGGCGTACAGCGCACGGCCGACTTCCTTGAGAAGAGTACTTGGACCTTGTCCGGTGCTTTGATGGTGTTGTGCTTGGTAAGTGCAGGTCTGCAGGGTGGCGGTAGCGCTGTCGTGTTGGACGACCTTGATAGCCCGATCGAACAGCAGGAAGCTCCGGCCCAGTTCGATGGCGCTCCTCCGGTGGAAGAGGAGCCTGCGCAGTAGTCCTACTCTGGCTCTTTGGAGGTTGTATGCGAGCGTCGGCGCGCATGGCCTATATGTGCCTTCGGTGGCGCCGTGGCTCCGTTCATGCCGATCATCCAACTGGGGCTTGTGATATGGAGCGGTGAACTACGCGCACCACTCCGTCAGCTTGGCAGTTCGGTACTGACGATCCGCAACGCTGGCTGCCCCTCGTTCCAATATTCCGAGGCAATCTTGACAGCCTTCATGCCAGCCAGCGTCTTGGCACATGCATTGACGGACGGCGAGCGACAATAAGTTGTCGAACCCCCAAAACGATCCAATCCCTAGAATCAAATGGCGAACGTAAAACCGTTGGCGGACCGCGTGCTCGTAGAAGCAGCAGCCGCTGAAGAGACCACCAAGGGTGGCATCATCATCCCCGATACGGCGAAGGAGAAACCCCAGCGTGGCAAGATCATCGCAGTGGGAAGCGGCCGTGTTGCTGACGACGGCAAAGTGACCCCCCTCACCGTGAAGGTGGGAGACGAGATCCTGTACGGCAAGTACAGTGGTACAGAGTTGAGCCTCGAAGGCACCGACTACCTGATCATGCGCGAAAGCGACATCTACGCAGTGTTGAATTAAGTCGGGATCATCTCGAGAGTACCTGTACCATCGACCCACCGGGTCGATATATCCAACCCTAACCATAAACAGAACTGCCATGGCAGCCAAGAACATCCAATTCGACATTGACGCCCGCGATCGCTTGAAGCGTGGCGTGGACCACCTCGCGAACGCCGTGAAGGTGACCCTAGGCCCTAAAGGCCGCAACGTGATCATCGACAAGAAATTCGGTGCACCCCAAGTGACCAAGGACGGCGTTACTGTAGCCAAAGAGATCGAGCTGAAGGACCCCGTGGAGAACATGGGCGCCCAGATGCTGAAGGAAGTGGCGAGCAAGACCGCCGACCAGGCCGGTGATGGTACCACCACCGCCACCGTACTCGCCCAAGCCATCGTTACCGCAGGCCTGAAGAACGTGGCCGCCGGCGCAAATCCGATGGACCTGAAGCGCGGCATCGACAAGGCCGTGATCGCCGTAGTGGCCGAGCTCAAGAAGATGAGCAAGACCGTGGGCGACGACAATGACAAGATCAAGCAGGTGGCCACCATCAGTGCCAACAGCGATGAAACCATCGGTACCCTGATCGCCCAGGCCATGGCCAAGGTGAAAAAG
>JBBEDG010000138.1:0-5325 GCA_040881405.1 Flavobacteriales bacterium
ATACGCATCATCGTTCAGCTCGTAGTTGTTGCTGGTCTGGTGATCATCGTGGACAACATCCTCAAGGCTTATGTGTACGATGTTGCTAAGCAGGTGGGCGTGTACGTTGGTCTCATCATAACCAACTGCATCATCATGGGTCGCTTCGAGGCCTTTGCCATGGGTAACAAACCAGGCCCCAGCGCGATGGATGCCGTGGGCAATTCCTTGGGTTACGCATGGATACTTGTGGCGGTCGGATTCTTCCGCGAACTGTTCGGCTCCGGTAGCCTCTTCGGTATTCCCCTGCTCGGCAATGCCGCGGAAGGAACAGGCCTTTACGGAATGGGCTACATGAACAATAACATGATGATATTGCCTCCCATGGCACTTGTCATCGTGGGTATCTTCATTTGGATCCAGCGTTCGCGCAACACCAAGTTGATAGAACAAGCCTAAGCACGAAGCCCTATGAACCTCGTAAACATCTTCATCAAGGCGATCTTCATCGAGAACATGATCTTCGCCTACTTCCTGGGTATGTGCTCATACCTGGCCGTAAGCAAGACCGTGAAGACCGGTGTGGGTCTGGGTGCTGCCGTGATCTTTGTGCTGGGGGTCACCGTGCCGGTGAACTACTTGCTGGAGAACTATGTTCTGAAACAGGGTGCGTTGTCCTGGCTTGGTCCCGCATTCGTAGAAATAGATCTCAGCTTCCTGGCCTTCATCATGTTCATAGCCGTAGTGGCATCCATAGTGCAGCTTGTGGAAATGGTGGTGGAGAAGTTCGCTCCGGCCCTCTACGGCGCCTTAGGGATATTCCTGCCGCTCATCGCTGTGAACTGTTCGATACTTGGCGGTGCGCTCTTCATGCAGGAACGCCAGTACAGCAACGTTGCGGAGGCCACAAGCTTCGCATTGGGCAGCGGCGTGGGCTGGTTCCTGGCCATTGTGGCCATTGCCGCCATTCGTGAGAAATTGCGCTACAGCGACATTCCCGCCCCGCTCCGCGGTTTGGGTATCACCTTCATCATCACCGGCCTTATGGGTATGGCCTTCATGGCCTTCATGGGCATCAAGATCTGATCATGGGAACCACGATCCTCGTTACTGTTGCAGTATTCCTCGTCATCACGCTCCTGCTTGTAGGCCTGTTGCTCTTCGCGAAGGCCAAGCTCAGCCCGAGCGGCTTGGTGAAGCTCTCCATCAACGGCGAAAAGACCATTGAGGTGGAAGCGGGCAGCACCCTGCTGAGCACCCTCAGCGAAGCCAAGATCTTCCTGCCCAGCGCCTGTGGCGGCGGCGGTACCTGTGCCATGTGCAAGTGCCAGGTATTGGAAGGTGGTGGCGAGATCCTTCCCACCGAAGCGCCGTACTTCAGCCGCAAGGCCATCGCCGACAACTGGCGTTTGGGGTGCCAGGTAAAGGTGAAGAACGACATGGTGATCAAGGTGCCAGAGGAGATCTTCGGCATCAAGAAGTGGGAATGTGAAGTGGTGTCCAACTACAACGTGGCCAGCTTCATCAAAGAATTCGTAGTGAAGCTGCCCGAGGGTGAGCACCTGGAATTCGAGGCAGGCGGTTACATCCAGATCGATGTGCCTACCTGCGAAGTGGAGTTCAAGGACATGGACATCACCGCCCACCCCGAGCTGGTGGCTTTGGGCCGTGACCCCAACGACTTCAAAGCCGAGTGGGACAAGTTCAACCTGTGGCCCCTGAAGATGGTGAACCGCGAACCGATCTTCCGTGCCTATTCCATGGCCAACCACCCGGCGGAGGGCAACATCGTGATGCTGAACATCCGCATTGCCACTCCACCGTGGGATCGTGCCAAGAACGGTTGGATGGATGTGAATCCCGGCATTTGCTCCAGTTTTGTGTTCGGCTGCAAGCCCGGTGACAAGGTTACCATCAGTGGTCCCTACGGCGAGTTCTTCATCAAGCCTACCGAGGCGGAGATGTTGTACATCGGCGGTGGTGCCGGCATGGCACCCATGCGCTCGCACCTGTTCCACCTCTTCCACACGCTGAAGAGCGGCCGCAAGGTGACCTATTGGTATGGCGGCCGCAGCAAGCGCGAGTTGTTCTACCTCGATCACTTCAACGACATCGCCCGCAAATTTCCCAACTTCAAGTTCTTCGTGGTGCTAAGCGAACCCCTACCCGAGGACAACTGGACGCCGAAGAAGGATGTGAACGATGCAGAGGGTGACGGATTCACTGGTTTCGTGCACCAAGCTGTGATCGACCAGTATTTGAAGAAGCACGAAGCACCCGAGGACATCGAGTTCTACTTCTGTGGCCCACCCCTGATGAATGCCGCCGTACTGAAGATGGTGGATGACTGGGGCATCCCGAAGGAGAACGTGGCATTTGATGATTTTGGAGGTTAGTCCCACAAGCATCTTGCTTGTCGAACCGACCCAAGGCGAAAGCACCGCGAGATGAGCAAGGAACTTTGCCGATCATTCAATAAAAAGTCCCGCTTAATGCGGGGCTTTTTATTGGTCGCGGTCCTTGCGGTTCTCCTTGCTTCATGCTCCGGTGAGAAGAGCGACCTTGTTACCCTCGCGGGTGAGGCGCAGGGTAGCACCTTCTCCATTAAGTACCGCGATCCACAGCAACGCGACCTGAGCATGCTCGTGGACAGCACCTTGAAGGTCATCGACCAAAGCCTGAGCTTGTGGGTGGAGGGTAGCACGGTGAACGCGTTCAATCAAGCGGATACCACATTCACCAGCAAGGACAGCCACTTCCGGATCATGGTGGCCCGCTCGGAACAGCTGTGGAACGAGACCGAAGGTGCTTTCGACCCGACCGTTCTGCCCTTAGTGAAGGCCTGGGGCTTGGGCAAGGAGGGCAGGGAAGCGTTGGATACGCTGGCAGTGGACAGTATTCGCCGTTTCGTGGGCATGGATCGCATGGCCATGGATGAGGATTGGCGCGAACGCCCGGTGACACCACCAGTGATCACCTACCGCAAGACCTACCCTGAAGTGAATTTCGACCCCAACGGCATTGCTCAGGGCTACACCGTCGATGTCCTGGCCCAGTTGCTTGAAGCGCATGGAATTTCGGACTACATGGTGGAGGTGGGCGGCGAGGTTCGTGCACGTGGCCTCAATGATCGTGGCAAGGTGTGGACGATACAGATCGATAAGCAGGTGGAAGGAGAGCAGCATGTGGAGCAGATCGTTGTGCCTTTGGCGGATCGCAGCCTGGCCACCAGCGGCAACTACCGCAAGTTCATCGAGGTGGAAGGCAAGCGCTACGGCCACACGATCGATCCGCGCACTGGGCGACCTGCCATGAACAGTCTGCTCAGTGCATCCATCATTGCCGATGACTGTGCGACTGCTGATGCTTTGGCTACCGCCATGCTTGTGCTGGGCTTGGCGGAGGCACAGCTTTGGTTGCGGCACAACCGTGGTGTGGAAGCATACTTGATCATGGACGAAGGCCAAGGTGACTACACGGTATGGAGCACGCCGGGTTGGCCGGTCCTTGAGGCACAGCCTATCAGTCCGAAATGATGATGCCGCTTTGGTGGAGCAAGCCCTCCAAGCCATCCTTTGAAAAGCGCGCCTTGCGGATCTTGTTCTTCGCAGGATCGATGGAGTAGTGCTGAGCGCTGCGCAGATCCGCCCCGTCCAATAGTGTGCGGTCGAAGACCGCAGCGCCAAGGTCGCAGCCTGCAAAGGATGCCCCCGATAGATCCGCTCCGGAAAGGTCCGTTTCGCGCAGGCGGCAGTTGCCGAATACCGTGTTCTTCAGTTTCAGGCCGTGGAACGAGGCGAGGTCCAGGATGCACGACTCGAACGCCAATTCGAGCAGGAAGGTGTGGCATTGATCGAAGCGCAGGCCTAGTAGCTTACAGTGTTCAAAGCGCACGCCTTGCCATGAGGTCCGTGAAACCCCAGCCAAGCTCAGGTCACAACTTCTGAAGGTGCATTCCACGAAGACCTTCCCCTTCAGATCACTGCTCTTCAGGTCGCAACCCACGAAGGTGCAGCGGGTGTACTCGTTGGCTTCCAGCCCTGTTCCCTGTGTCCGTTGCGCATCGAACATGGTGTCTTCGATGTGCTCGGTCCGCATGGCGCCGGTGCCACCCTTCATCGCCGTGGATCAACCCAAGGATGGCTCCTCGCGTTTGCATTGCTCTTCGGGCCGCGCCCCGCAAAATCCGCAACTACCTCCCTCTTTCTGCACCAAGGGATTGTTGCTCGCGCAAGTACCTGCGAACTCCCCGCCCTTCTTGGCCCAGATCTTCACAGCGATACCTGCGAAGGCGAGGCCGAGTAGACCGACGGCAAGCAGGATGGTGATCAGAGCAGTGTTCATGTCCTTTTGAATAGGTGTCAAAGGTACCACTGTGGACCTGGGTGGCCTTCAATGCTGACATCCGTCAGATCCGGAAATGCCCAACGGCGTCATCTTCAACCGCATGAGCGAGCTCGAATTCCGTCCCAGGTTCCGTTTCCGCACCGGGTTGGCTCCGGAGGTTATCAAGCAGCGCATCCAGGAATGGGTGCGGGACAATAACCCGGCGCAGTTACGCCTAGGCGGCACTGGCCATCACCTATCCTTGCAATTCCCCCATGGTGTGCAGCGCTCCTGGACACCCCAAATGGACATCGATGTGGAGTTGGAGCAGTTGCCGGACGAGAAGCCGGTCTCCATCGTTCGTTGCCAGATCGGGCCCATGCCCACTGTTTGGATGCTTTTTGTGGGAGGGTATATCTTCTTGGTGGTGATCGCGTTGCTCGGGATCTCCATGGGAGCATCGCAGCAGGTGGTAGGAGCCTTCGCTTGGGGCTGGTGGGTGGCATTGCCTACCCCTTTCCTGGCTGTGGTGCTCTGGTTGGTTGCTCAGGAAGGACAGCGACGTTCCAAAGCTGAAATGGGCTTGCTGAAGCACTTTGTGGACGATGCCCTTGGTTGCGACTGTTTTGCTTTGGCCGAGGCTGGTTGAAGTTCGCACTTCCTATCTTTCGGAGCTTTCTCCATCCACAAACACACACTCCATGAACAAACCCTCCCTCTTCAAACGCATTCTGCTCCCTTCCTTGGCATTCATGCTCGTTGCCTCTTTGGGCGTGGGTTGCTCAGGCTGCAACGGTTCCGAAGCCGATACCACCGGCGATGCCGCTAACGCCGAAGGAATGAACGCTGATGGTTCTAGTGCCGACGGTGCTGGTGCCGATGGTGCAGCCCACCACGAGGGCGATGGCCATGATCACAGCGACGGTTCGGTAAACGCAGGCACTGATGGTGCCGGAGCTGGTTCGACCACTTCAACGACCGATAAATGGACCCGCGTTTACGCCACCCCGGTGGAAGAGC
>JBBEDG010000139.1:0-5321 GCA_040881405.1 Flavobacteriales bacterium
AGGACAACATCCTGTCGGCCTTCCTCTCACGGGTCGCAAAAGGTATCGTGCTGCTGATGGCCGTGGGGCTGGTGTTGAAGATCCTCGGATTGGGCGGCCTCGCCAGCGGCATGCTGGCCGGTGCTGGTATCGGCGCTTTCATCGTGGGCTTCGCCTTCAAGGACATCGGCGAGAACTTCCTGGCCGGTATCCTACTCGCCTTCAAGCGTCCCTTCAAGCCCGGCGACATCGTGGAACTGGATGGATTCAAGGGCCAGGTGAAGGGCATTGCCTTGCGCACCACGCACATGCGCACCTCCGACGGCCGCGACGTGTACATACCCAACTCCGCCGTGGTGAAGAACTCGGTGATCAACTACACGGAGGATGGCTACCTGCGCCATGCACTACAAGTGCAGCTCGAGGACCACGCCGATCTGGACCGGGCGTCGGCGCTTTTGCTCAATGCAGCAATGGAGCACCCCCGTGTCTTGCACGCACCGTGGGCTCCTGCTTTGGGTATCGGTGCAGTGAGCTCCGGCACCATTGAACTTGTGCTTACCTACTGGATCGACGTGTTCGATGCGAACTCGAACGAAGGGCGCATCCGTTACGAGGTGACGCGTAAAGCGTTCTCGGACCTTCGCAATGCGGGATTCAATGCGCCAGCCAACACGGTGGAGATGCGGGGAGATATCGAGGTGGGGACCACCTAAGTTCAATTCTGACGCTCCTGAGCCGCTTTCACCACCAACTTGGAACCTTCCAAGGGTGCGCCGTTCAACTTGTCGATCGCCTCTCGCGCGGCGCTGGCATTGGGCATTTCCACGAATCCAAAATTCCGGGACATGCCCGTTTCCCGGTCCCGTACTACGGTGACCTTCTCCACATCGCCGAAGTGACCGAAGAGGAGTTCGAGGTGGAGTTCTGTGACTTCATGGCTCAACCGGCTCACGAAAATATTCATGTGCAATGGGTTTATGAGGTGATACGAAAATGACGCTGACCCGATGGCCGGACCCAGGAAGGGCCCCACGAGCATCATATGGAAAAGTAGAGAACGCAAGGTACGGATCATGGAAGGAACACCTGCTCCAAGCACCTTCCGGCCACGGCTCCGGCACGGCACCTACCCCGGATACCACTCGACCAAACGAACGTCGATGGTACTGTCACCTTCATTCACCAATTGCTTGAAGTGCTCCACATCGCTGAAGCCATCCTTGCCACGGTAGTGGTATGGATAGACAGCCTTGGGCTTGAATGCCAGCACACCACTGGCGGCTTGGTCCACGGTCATGGTGTAGGGCAGGTTCATACAGACCAGCGCGATGTCGATGTTCTTCAGTGCACGCATCTCGGGGATGTCCTCGGTATCGCCGGAAATGTACACGCGTTGATCGCCCATGGTGAGCAAGTAGCCGTTCCCCCGACCCTTGGGATGGCGCGGATCGTTCGGGTCGGGCATGTTGTACATCGGTATGGCCTCGATGCCCATGCCCTTCTGATCCGTAGTGGCTCCATTGGCCAGCACGATGCACTGGCCGCGCATGTCCACGGGCAGCAGCTCCATCACGGCCTGCGGTGCAATGATCTGCGTCCTGGTCAGGTCCAATGCACGCAAGGTGGCGGTATCGAGGTGGTCGCCGTGGATGTCGGTGATCAGGACCAGATCCGCAACTGGGAGAGCGGTGTAGAGTTCGCTGTCACCGTGCGGGTCCACCAAAATGTGCTGTTCATTCCAAGTGATCGTGAAGGCCGAATGCATGATCGGATGGATCAGGACGGCTTCTTCAACAGGGAGATCAGCACCGGATGGAACGTCCGTGGCATCGGCCGCGTAGGGGGCCGGATCGCTACACGCAACGGCGAGCAAGGGGAAAAGTATGAAGTGTCGCATGGTATCGAAGGTACTACCACAGGACACCGGGGAAGCTTCATCGCGCTGCGCATCGACGCTCATCAGAAAACCCACGAATGTGACAAGCCTGCCACTGCTACCTTTCCCCCATGGATGCACAGACCGCCCGTGCCATGGCCCTCGACATGCCCGGCACCGCCGAGAAGGACCACTTCGGTCGACCCAGTTTCAGCGTGAAGAAGAAGATCTACTGCACACTGTGGATCGATGACGATCGCGCGGTGCTGAAGCTGACCCTGGACCAACAGGCCACCCTCGGCGATGAACATCCCGATGCCTTCGAGCCCGTGCCGAACAAGTGGGGCAAACACGGCTGGACCAACGTTTCCATGGCGCACATCAGCGAGCGCACCTTCCGCTATGCGCTGGACCTGGCCTGGAGGAACGTGTCGCCGAAGTGGTTGCTGCCTACAAGGCAGGCGCCGCCGAAAGGATGAAAGGATGCGAGGGTGCGAGGGTGCAAGAGTGCGCGGGATTCTGACCAGTTCGCTAAAGTGCTCCCACTCTGTCACATTCTTGCACCCTCGCACTATCCGAAGCGAAATGTTGGATCACACAGAGGCACTGGGCTGGTCAGTTAAGCTCGCCAAGGCCTTTCAACTCAGTGCCTCTGTGTCTCCGTGTGAGATATTTCATTCATGTCCCCTGACCCTTTGGTGAAAGACGCCAAGCGATGATCGACCTCGGGAAAGCGCCGACCCAACTACGGAGCACCCCCGAACAACGAACATCGACCAACGAACACACCGCAACTACTCCAACACCACCATCTGATCCTTCGGCACCTTCACACTATAGCCGAAGCTCCACTTCTGGTTGGTGCGCGCTTCCACGGTCACCTTCCATGTCAGGAAGCCTTTCTCAGCATTCACCATGGCGCCGCCATTGTCGTCGAGCTTCACTTCGATCTCGCTGCGTGTGGCGATGGGGTACTGATCGGTGATCACCAGGTAGATGGGCTGTGCTTTGTTGTTGCGCACACTGATCTCCCAGCCCACGCTCTCAGTGCGCTTGCTGCCCACCACCTGCCGCTGGCTGTAGTCCTTGCGTTTGGTGCGCTGCACGGTAACGCCCTTGTCGCGACCCAAGCTGATGTCCAACGTATCGCCCACACCGCCGAGATCCAGCAGGCTCTCGCCCACGTAGGTGCCCTCGAAGTAGATGAAGGCCGGACCTGCCAACAGGTTCAGTCCCTCCCACCCCGTGACCTGCGCGAAGAGGAAGGCATCGAGGTCCAGCTTGGGAGTGCAGTAGTACTTGTAGCTGCTGGTGAGTTCCTGTTCCTGCACACCCACCTGGTGGTTCTTGCCATCACTGGGAATGGTGTAAGGCACGCTGATGGCGAACTCGAAGCTGGTGGCACGCTCGGTGACGCTTTCGGCGAGTGCGGTGGTGGCGGATTCGTTCTCTGCCCAATCGTACATTTTATTCGCATCCGATCGACCACCCCGGATGCGTTGCTTTTTCTGCGCTAGAACACCCGGCATTGCGCTCAAATACCTCGATTCCAATTGCGCTCTTGACCCTTGCACCAACACCTCGCTCAACTCCGTCGCGTTCTCCACCAAGTTCACATTCATGGTTCCCGCAGAAATGGCCAATTGCTGCGTACTGTAGCCGATGTAGTCGATGCGCAAGGTGCGTCCGTTCGGAGGAATGGCAATGGCATAATACCCATCCACATTGCTCGTGGTCCCATTGATCGTTTGCCCGTTCACATCGGTCAATATCACGTTCACGAAGGGCAGCGGTTCTCCCGTCTTCGCATCGCGAATGATACCCCGCACATCGCGCACGTTGGCATTGTAGCCTTGCTGAAGTTGTGCGACCGGCGCAGGGCGTTGTACTCCGAAATCCAGACGCCATGGATACAGCGTGGGCATGATCGCATCCTTGTTCGGATCACCGCTGCTGAGTGCCAACTGAACCTTGTCCCAGTCCTCGCCGCTGCTTTGGTACACCTGTGCCTTGTAGGTCAACTGCATGGGCTTTGTAATGTCGGCCACACGGATGTCGTAGCTCGGGCTCCATCCTGCACTGCTCACCATGTACTTCAGTGTAAGAGTTGCGCTGACGGCCGCGTTGGCACTTACCTCCACCACCACCTCGCTGGTGGGGCGCGTTCTCTTGCCCTGCACCTGGGCCAATTGCAGCTTCAGCTTGCCTAGCTGCTCATTAATGGCTGCTATCCTTCTCCGGATCTCGATGCGTTTGAATGCCAAAGCTTCCTGCCTGCCGCGCAAGTACTCGTTGATGCTCTGGAGCTGTTGGATGCTCAGGCCCTGGTCACCTGCCACCACTTCGTTCTTGGCCAGCCGCGCATCTTCCTTCTCCACCACGGCGAGCACACCGTTCTCGCGCTCGATCTCTTCTTCCAGCGTTTTGATGCGGTCTTTCAGTACAATGACCTCCGCGCGGTCCTGCTTCTCTTCCAAGTAGTTCAGCCGGTGCTGCACACCCAGTATGGTGAAAGCCCCGCTCCCACTGACCTGGATGTTGCTGGGGTCCACCTCCTCGCTCAGGCCGGCGAAGACCAGCGTCGCTGTTCCTTTGGGCAGATCGGCCTTGCCGGTACGCGTCACTTCAGCCCCGCTGAGGAAGACCTTGACGGCGCTGATGGTGGTGGTGACGGGTTTTTCCGCGGAGAAGGCTACGCAAGGGATCAGCAGGAGCAGGACAAGGACCGGGAACGTGCGACGCATGTAGGTTGGGGATCAAGGGCGGAATGAAGGAACCGCTGTATAGCGATGCAAGGACGCTCAAAATTGCATACGCCGGAAGGAAATAGGCGAGGTGCGGAACCACAATGAGCACTTTCAAGGCGGTTCACACCCTTCGGGCGTGAACTCGTGAATGCATTTACCACGGATGCACACGGATACACACGGATAACCGTCCGCCGGTATATGAACCTAAGGTGCACACAGCGACGAACACAGGGATATCCCATCCGTGTCCATCCGTGTGTATCCGTGGTTCAAACCAGAACAAGCGCCGCAAGACGCGCCATCCGGATGCTATCCCACTGTTCATTCACGTTCTAGATCGCACCGACCGGGTACAGCAAATAGGCCAGAAAAAACAGGCCCCAGAAAAAGAGGTAGAAGCGTTTCACCTGCACATCGTTGTGGACATCGAGGCGGGCGGCAAGTACCAGAAATAGTAACAGTGGTAGACCAAAGGCCCACAAATAGAAACCTTGTGCTGGAAGGACCCCCAGCGATGCTGAGGTGATGACCGCAAGGTATCCACTTGCAACAACAGCGATACCGGCACGGAACGCCGCCGCCCTTCCCATGCGCACGGCGAGGGTCCCGAAGCGGTACTCCGCGTCGCCCTTGGTATCGGGGATGTCCTTGAACCACGCGATGCCGATGCTGAACAAAGCGACGAAGACCGTGAGCGGCCAGATGATGGGGTC
>JBBEDG010000140.1:0-5318 GCA_040881405.1 Flavobacteriales bacterium
CCAGTCCCTGACCCGGCAACAGAGCGCCGCTCAGTCCGCCCACCTCGGCAACAAATTCTACAATGGTGCCGTCGTCTGGTATGGCTCCCGTGGTTCCACTGAAAGATTGCGCCTGGATGGTTGCGAGGCCCTGCGTAAGGCATGCAAAGACCAGAAGCGTGCGTAGGTGGTATGGGGTCCGGTTCACGTGTTAAAATTACGTGAAGCAAGTGTTGCTCCAGGATAAAGAAGCAAGTGGCTGTGGAACTCCTTTACCCGACGAGGCCATTATACAAGGCACGGTAGCGCTCGCTCACGGCTTGAAGTTCGAAGCGCTCCAGGGCTGTTCGGCGCGCGTTCTCGCGGAGGGTGGAGCGCTGCTCCCCGGCCACGGTGGAATGGATGCCCTTGGCTAAAGCACCCGCATCGAAAGCAGGCACCAGCACACCATTCACACCGTGCTCCACCATGTCCCCATTGCCTCCAATGGCGAATGCCGCCACCGGGGTTCCGCACGCAAGGCTCTCCACAATGGTGTTGGACAAATTTTCCTGTAGGGAAGGCACTACGGTGATGTCCGCGGCATTGTACAGCACGCAAAGGGAGGCATCGTCGTGCAACCTGCCGAGGTAGTGGATCGGGTGCCCAAGATCGGGCGGCTGGTCCGGGCGGCTGGCGCCGAACACGGCCAGCTCCACACTCCCTTTTGGCAGTGCGCGGAGGGCTTCGCTCAAGTGCGGAAAGCCTTTTCGGGGGTCGGCGGTAGCGTTAACCGCGCCAAAAAGCACAAGCGGCTTGTCCGTTGGTAGGCCCAGGATCTGTTTCGCAACTACACGATCCACCGGTTTGAACGCTTGCGTATCGATCGGGTTTGGAAGTTGCACCACACGGAAGTCCTTCAGCAAGGTGCTTTCCCTGGCGCACTCGGCCATCCAGCTGCTTAAACCTACGATCGTCAGGCGGTCCTTCAGTTCGGCATAGGTGGCAAGTTTTCGTTGGAAGACCTTGCGGCTCAGGTCACCCTCACGGCTGGAACCGAGAATGGGGCACGCTCCACAGCTGCTCTTCCAGCGGTCGCAACCTTCGTCGTAGTGGCAGCCGCCGGTGTAGGCCCACATGTCGTGCAGCGACCATACCATGGGTTTGCGAACACGGGCAAGGTCCTCCAAACGAAGCATCCCAGCGGTTATCCAGTGCAGGTGGACCACATCCGCGTCGCTCGCATTGATCCGATCCACCAGTCCGCCGAAGGGCAGCCAAGCCGGTGAGAACATCTTGCGACCAAAGTTGGGGTAACGCCTTACGGGGTGCAGGTCCAGTGTAGGCCGCAAGCGCGACATGGCCTTGTCGAAGGCAGAATTCGGTCCTTGAACACGCTGGTCGTCGCTGCTTCGGCTTTGTACCAACATCCGCGAGTCCAGTCCGATGCGCAACAAACCTTGGTGCAGGCGGTACGCTGCACGTGCCGCGCCACCATCCAGATCGCTGGAGTTCACCGTAAGTATCTTCATCAGCGGTCCAGGATCATGGCCGACCAGCGGTACAGCCTGTTCTTGGCCTTGGTGGCCAGGCTTCGGAGCACGAACACCTTGCGTTCCAACCAAGCCTCGTATGCACGACCTTCAACAGGCTCCTCCAAGGGGAATTCAACTTCGCCCCTCGGCAATGCCGCATTGGGGTCATTGGCATCGGCAGTGTGCGTGGCACCTGAAGCGAAACCGATGTTGGTGATCAGATTGATATGCGGGTGCAGGAAATCCTGCCGCGCATGCTGTAAAAGGAAATTGAACTGTAAATCCCAGGTATTGATCTCGCCTTGCTTCACAGCATCGAATACCAAGCGCAGATAACGTCGCGTGGCACGGGGCTTAGTGGCCAGCCGGGGGAAGTCGTTGGGGTCACCCGTCCACAGGCTCATGGTGGCGTCGTAGTCGTTCCAAACACGCCGCCAGCTGGCCCAACCCCAGATCAAGGGGTAGCCCACGCGACCAATGGAGCTGGGCGAACGGTTGCTCGTAACCGGCCTGAAATCGCCTGTGATACCGGCGACAGTGACATCATCGCGATACTTCTCCAGCAGCGTTTCACAAAAGGGGAAGAAGCTCGAGCTGGGCAGGCAGTCGTCCTCCAGGATGATGCCTTCCTCCTCGTGTTCGAAGAACCAGGAGATCGCGCCGCTTACAGCATCCCGGCAACCCAAATTACTCTCGCGTAGTAGGGTGTGTACCGTGCATGGCCAATCCACGGATTCCAGAACACTTCGGCGCACGGCCTCTACGATAGCGGCTTCACCGGGCTTGTTGGCTCGGGCGCCATCGGAAGCAACGTAAAGCCGAGCAGGGCGGGCGGCACGTATGGCGCTGAACACTTCACGTGTGGTATCCGGCCTGTTGAAGACCAGGAACAGGACAGCTGTTCGCTGAAGGACGGATGGGTCTAATGAGGTCATAGGAAGGAGTGCACGGGGTCGAGTGGCGATCCGGACAAGCGGACGCCATGAAAGAGCACTTGGCCGATACGCGAAGATGGCATGCTGAAAGGCCTTGCAACGTGCCATGCTGAACAAGGTTCCACCGATCGGATGTGGATGATGTTGGGCGCACCACCAACAACTTCGGCACCATGCGCCTGGGAAGGCCATCCTGCTCATGTAAGTGTTCTTCGAGGTACCTATAAGCCACTCGGCTACTTTTGCGCCCGTTCTGCCGCAATGTGGAACACGGCCCCATAGTTCAACGGATAGAATAGGAGTTTCCTAAACTCTAGATCCAGGTTCGATTCCTGGTGGGGTCACTTATGTCTGGAGCCATTTGCTCCAAGTGCATTAGGGGCCGTTCGCGAATGCCAAGTAGCAAGCATTCCGAAGTCCGGCATGGGCTGCCCTCAACACCCTGCTGTGTGAAAATGCGCCCTGCCGCGCTCCGGGCGCGGTAAGGCACCCCTCTACCTTCGGCGGGGCCGGGAGCGTGTGCAATGCTGTCGGCTTGCGGCCAAGCCATGCGCGTATTACTTGTGTTCCTTATTGCGATACCAGCATTGCTGAGGGCCCAACCGCCCAACAGCGATTGTGCGCAGGCCAGCCTGTTGTGCGCGCAGCAGCCGGTGAACGGGAACAACACCGGAGCAGTGGGGCTGCCAGGATTCTGCCCCGGTACGGACAACCTTCTTTGGTACACCTTCCTCACCAATAGCCTTGGTGGAGAGGCGGTGGTGCGCTTGCTCAGCATCAACTGCCCGCAGATAGCTGGGATGGGCAATGCCCTCAGCTTGGTCGTGCTCAGTGGCGATGGCAGTTGCTCCCCGGGTTCGTTCGCGTCCGTCTCGGACTGCGAGAGCGATACTCTTCCATTCGACCTTTTATGACAAACCCTGTTGCCGAATACCCGCTATTGGGTGGTTGTGGCCGGTGCCTTGAACGATGGTGCTACTATTCCAGCGCAATGCGGATTCCGGATCGAGGTGGCCGGCCCAGGAGTGGATGTGATCGGGGTGGATTTTTCCGCTGGCCCCGACCAGACCATTGGCGAGGGGGAAGTGACACAACTTGTTGCATTCGGCGGACCTCCTTACGATTGGTCTCCCACATCGGGGCTTAGTGGTAACAGTATTCCGGACCCCATCGCTTCGCCCAGTGGTACCACCATCTATTCGGTCACTACCACGATCGATGGCTGTACCTACACCGATGAGGTTTCGGTGTTCGTGATACGCCGCATCACCCCACCCAACACCTTCACACCCAATGGCGATGGCATCAATGATCTGTGGGAGATCCCCGGTATTGCCGATTACCCTGGTGCCGAGGTCCTGATCTTCGACCGTTGGGGACAGCGCCTCTACCGCAGCGTGGGCTATCGTGATCCGTGGGATGGTACCAACAACGGCACCAAGGTCCCCGAAGGAACCTACTACTACCACATCCAGTTGAACCAGCTCGAGGGGCGCGCGCCACCTTATACGGGCTTCATAAGCATAGTGCGATGATCCTGCGCCGCCTCGCTCTTCTGGCAGTGCTCGTGAGCACCTCGGTACAGGCCCAACAGTTGTCCCAGTACACTCAATACGTATTCAATCATTTCAGCATCAATCCGGCAGTTGCCGGTAGCAAGGATTGCCTGGATGTGCGCCTCGGTTACCGCCAGCAATGGTCCGGGTTCGAAGGGGCGCCCAACACGGGGTGGGCAAGCCTGCACGGTGCTATTGGTGCCAAGAAGAAAGGTATCCAGAAGAGCAAGCACGGTATCGGTGCATTCGTGGAAGCGGACAATGCCGGCAACTGGGGCTACACGCGCTTCGTGCTTTCGTACGCCTACCATGTGCGTATGACGCAGGAGTCCCACTTGTCCTTCGGGGTCTTCGCAGGGGCGCAACAGATGAAACTCAACGTGGGCGAGATAACACTCACGGATTTCAACGACCCGGCCATCGATGGAAGAGCTAGTGTGGTTGTTTGGCCCGATGTCACCCCGGGCATCTGGTTCTACGCCAAAAAGGGCTGGGCCGGAGCTTCCATCCACCACATCCTTGGTCGGCCCATCCAGGACATCGGTTTCGAGTCGCGCATAGCGCGGCACTACATGCTGAGCGGTGGTTATCAGTACCGCTTGGGCAAGAAGACCACTTTCACCCCCAGTACGCTGTTGAAGTTCGCGCGGGGTGTGCCCCTGGCCGCGGACCTTAACGCGATGGTTGAATGGAACAGGGTGCTCGGTCTGGGCGTCGGCTACCGCGGTGGCGATGCCTTGGTCGCCATGATGAAGGTGGGTTTCTTGAAATACTTCCAGATCGGCTACAGCTACGACCTCACCACTTCCAAGTTGCGCGTGGCAGGCAACAACACCCACGAGATCATCCTCGGCATTACACCGTGCAGCAAGGATGACCTGAGCAAGCGTATGATCAACTGCCCGGCTTTCGATTAGAACCGCGACCCTACCGATGCGAACCCAAGGCCTGCTGAAGAACATGGCGCTCCTGGTGCTAATGCTCCTGGGAGTCGGCGCTACGGCGCAAACCAAATACTGGATCGGTGGCTCGGGCAACTGGTCCGAAGGTGCCAGGTGGAGCTTCACGCAGAACGGCCCCGGAGGTGCGGGCATACCGCGCGCGAACGAGGATGTTGTGATCGCACCCGTGGGCGATGCCACCATCACGCTTCCTGCCCAGGCCTGGTGCCGCGATCTGCGCATCGATGCTGGTGGCAGGAACGTACAGTTGCGCGGTAGTGCCCCTGCCGAACTGCACGTGGCCGGTGGCTGGAGCATGATCGGCGGTGTGCGTTGGAACTACATGGGAGATGTGCGGCTCAGCATGCGCCGTGGCGGTGTGGAGTTGGATCT
>JBBEDG010000141.1:0-5317 GCA_040881405.1 Flavobacteriales bacterium
TGTGCCTGTGGCGCTCACATCGGCGATATTGGCCCCCGGCGTGGCACCTTGCAGTGTTCCACTGAAGGAGATGCCCCACACGCGATAGGTACCTAGTGGCGCGCCGTTGAAGTCGAGCGCGTTGCCTGCAAGGGGTGTCAAGATGCTGCCGGCATCATCGGTCACGATGTAGGTGTAGTTCTGATCGGATATGGATGTTGTGCTGAAGGTGATCACATCGGCTTCGCCATCCTGGCAAACGTTCTCCAAAGCAGTACCGAAAGTCGTGCTTATGGAGCCTGCTTCACAGTTCACCGAGGGTATCGCCCCTACCACACAGAGTTCAAAGCTTCCTGCCTCACCGAACTGTAGGTTGCTGAATACGCGAATGGTGTACTCGGTTTCGCTCAGAACATCCAATGTGATGGACCCATTGGGTTGCACTTCGCAAAAGACCTCTTCGCCACTGCACCCTTCCGTTACCACAATGCCCCAATCGGTCATGGTACCAGGCTCAAGAAGAATGTCCAATGTGCTGTTATCACCTGAACTGAAACGGTACCAGACATCGGCATAGCCCACAGTACTGTTATCGCATGAAGGGTTGTCCGCGTTCTCTGTGGAATAGGTGTTGTCCCCCAGCACCGGTAGACAAGACTGGTTGATGAGTACCAGAATGGCATCATTGCAATTATCGTTGCTTGGAGTGCAATCCAGTAGAGTGAATGCTGCACCGGCAACATCCAGGCTGGCGCAGATAGCTCCGCCGCCTTGGATCAGCAGGCCGTTCACATCGAAGCCGGTGGTAACACCGAGTTCCACGATGCCCAGGTCCAGGGTATTCGCATCATACACCAGGGTGTGGATGGTGTAGGTGCCTTCAGCGTCCACGGTGAACTCGGGCGTTGCACCAGCTTGAACGATCACCAGGCCAGCGCCTTCGGTGAGCACATACACTGTGTTGTAGCCGGGTGGCACGTTGGCATTCCCGTCGGCGGTGGCCATCAGTGTAGTTGATCCATTCTCCAAACAAACGGTCGCTCCACCGCTCAGGGTGCCGGCATCAGCATCGCAAGGCTCCACGCACATCTCCACAGTGAATGCTGCACCGGCAACATCCAAGCTGGCGCAGATAGTTCCGCCGCCTTGGATCAGCAGGCTGTTCACATCGAAGCCGGTGGTAACACCGAGTTCCACAATGCCCAGGTCCAGGGTATTCGCATCGTACACCAAGGTGTGGATGGTGTAGGTGCCTGGGGTGCTCACACCGAAGAAGGGTGCACTTTCGGCATTCACGATCACCAGATCTTCTCCCTGGGTTAGAATGTAGAGCACTTCGTAGCCGGCAGGCACAACGATCTCTCCTTGCGGAGTGGCCAGTAGGATGGCTTGGCCGTCCTCGATGCAGACATTGGTGGTGTTCGCCATCAACGATCCAGCATCTGCCGGGCAAATTCCGCTGCAATCCTCCAGAACAATGAATGCTGCACCAGCCACATCGAGGCTGGCGCAGATGTTTCCGCCACCTTGCTGAAGCAGGGCGTCCAACTCGAACCCGGTGGTAACGCCTGGTTCCACAATTGAAAGATCCAATGTGGTGGGGTCGAAGACCAGCGTGTGGATGGTATAGTTCCCCACTTCGGTAACGTTGAAGCTCGGGTCCACCGAAGTACCGCTGATCACCAGGCCAGTGCCTTGGGTGAGCACGAACACGGTTTCAAAACCAGTAGGCACGTTCGCATCGCCGCTTGGCGTTGCCACCAAGTCCACAGAACCTTCCTCAAGGCAGGTGGTAGTGCTGGCCGGGGCGAGTGTTCCCGCATCGGCGGCGCACGATCCTGGAGCGGGGCCGAGCACGCAAATGGTGAAGGTGGTGGTGAGCGGAAGACCGCCATACCAGTCGTTCACACGCACATAGTAGGTCTGCCCAATATCGAGTCCAGCGGCATTCAGGATCTCAACGCCACCGCGTCCCGTAGCATCCGAACAGGCCATGGTGGTGGTTTCCCCGCATATTCCGCTGCGGAAGTCAACCGTGGGGTCGAATTCCACACTGCCTTGTACTACAATGGTGTGTGCCGTCGCCGTGGCCACGAAGGTGTACCAAACATCATCGGAGGCAATGCCTGTGAAGCCCGCACACGTTATGGCAGGCAGCGATACACCCGCATTTGCGCCTGCCACATTTCCGATGGAGGTTATGCAGTCCGGGTTGGGAATGAGCACGGTGGCACCGCCGCAATCGTCGTTCGCAGGTGTCGTGGCCGTACATGCAACAGCGCTGAAGGTTATTGTATAAGGGCCTGTAGCACCAGGAGCTGTAAGGATCGGGTAGTAGTAGGTGCCTGCAGGAAGCTCAGGGAAGGTGAGTGTGAAATTCCCATCGCCACAGTTGCTCTGCTCGATGAAGCCATCGCCGGTGAACGCGAAGTTGGCCAATGGGCAGCCGATGGCGAGCAAGTTGAACACTCCTTGGTGTATAGGGTCGGTGCCGCAATAGGCAATGGTAACATCCAGACATTCGGTGGTTGTGAATGCTTCCCAAGCTTGGCCAACGCCGAATCCCAACTCATCGGTCGCTCCCGTATTGTCTCCGGTGCGCACCTCACTTCCACCTCCTGCCAAGGAAACGATGACAGCCTCGGTGCACAGGTTGTTGGGTGGCGGAGCACCCAGGGCGCTGCCTTGCCCAAGGACCAGCGGCTGGCCTGAAGGAGCTGCCAACTGACCAACCGTGCCATGAATGGCGCCATTCGCAACATCCATTTTGACGCTTTGCGCCTGCGTGGAGGCCGCAAGCACTAGACCCCAGATGAACGTAAGGGTGAGCAGGTATCGGTACGGCCTATTCATGTGAACTGAGCAATTCTGGTCGAGGGGTACAAAGTTCGACCCATCGCACACGGCACGGACCTAATGCCGTCCGTGGATTATCCACATATGGGCCTGTAGTTGTGCGGACTTGACGCAAAAAGAACGGGGCCCGTTAAGGCCCCGTTCCGTTCACGCTATGTTGCGTTGATCACTGCACCACGATGCGTAGCTCATCGCTACCCTCGTTGGTGCTCATACGCAGGATGTAGGTACCAGGAGCCAAACGGCCACCGAGTTGTACCTGCATCACTTCGTTCGCGGTGGCGGTGAGCTGGCTGTTGTACACCAAGCGTCCGCTCACATCGATGATGTCGATGGCCACAGGACCGTTCGCGCCGTAGCGGATGGCGAAGTCGCCGTTGCTCGGGTTGGGGAACACCGCTACATCAACACCGTTGTTCTCGCCGATGAAGGTGCAGTCCTGTACATTGAATTCCGCACCGGCCACATCGAGGCTGGCGCAGATATCGCCACCACCCTGGATCAGCAGGCCGTTCACATCAAAGCCGGTGGTGACACCTGGCACCACTATACCCAGATCGAGCGTGGCGGCATCGTACACCAAGGTGTGGATGGTGTAAATACCCAGAGCACCTACCACGAACTCGGGTGTGGCAGCGGTTTGCACGATAACAAGACCAGCACCTTGGGTGAGCACGTATACCGTGCTGTAGCCAGCGGGCACAACTGCATTACCATCAGCGGTGGCGGTCAATGTCGCTTCGTTGTTCTCGAAGCAAACGTTGGCTCCACCGTCCAGGGTGCCGGCATCGGCGTCACAAGGAACAACGCATACCTCAACGGTGTAAGCCGCACCGGCCACATCGAGGCTTGCGCAGATCTCACCACCACCTTGGATCAGCAGACCATTCACATCGAAGCCGGTGGTGACACCGAACTCCACGATGCCCAGGTCGAGGGTCGTTGGGTCGTAGACCAGAGTGTGGATGGTGTAGTCACCTTCCGCGTCAACGATGAACTCAGGCGCAGCACCAGCTTGCACGATCACAAGGCCAGCGCCTTCGGTAAGCACATACACCGTGCTGTAGCCAGCAGGTACGTTGGCGTTTCCATCGGCAGTTGCGGTCAGGGTCGCTTCATCATCAACAAGGCACACAGTGTCGCCACCGCTCAGGGTGCCGGCATCGGCCAAGCATGGTTCGGGGCAGATCTCAACCGTGTAAGCTGCACCGGCCACATCGAGGCTTGCGCAGATCTCACCACCACCTTGGATCAGTAGACCGTTAACATCGAAACCAGTGGTAACACCGAACTCAACGATACCAAGGTCGAGGGTAGTTGGGTCGTACACCAAGGTGTGGATGGTGTAGTCACCTTCTGCGTCAACGATGAACTCAGGAGCAGCACCAGCTTGCACGATGACAAGGCCAGCGCCTTCGGTAAGCACGTACACCGTGCTGTAGCCATTGAGCACTACAGCATTGCCATCAGGCGTCGCGGTCAGCGTAGCTGCTCCGTCCTCGAAGCACACCGTACCTCCACCGCTAAGGGTACCAGCATCCACCAAGCAGAGTCCTGTGCAATCCAGCACTTCAAAGGCTGTACCGGCCACGTCCAGGCTGGCGCAGATCTCGCCGCCTCCTTGGATCAATAGACCGTTCACATCGAAACCGGTAGTTACACCGAATTCCACGATGCCCAGGTCCAAGGTAGCAGGGTCGTACACCAAAGTGTGGATGGTGAAGTCGCCTTCAGCATCAACAACGAACTCGGGCGTTGCACCAGCTTGTACGATAACAAGACCTGCACCTTCTGTAAGCACATACACAGTGCTGTAACCTGCAGGTACGACGGCATTGCCGTCGGCGGTAGCCGTAAGGGTCGCTTCATCGTTCTCCAGGCAAACGATCGTCCCGCCGCTGAGAGTTCCAGCATCAGCATCGCAAGGCTCGGGGCAGATCTCCACGGTATAAGCCGCACCAGCCACGTCCAGGCTGGCGCAGATCTCACCGCCTCCTTGGATCAGAAGACCGTTCACATCGAAACCGGTGGTGACACCGAATTCCACGATGCCCAGGTCCAAGGTAGCAGGGTCGTACACCAAGGTGTGGATGGTGTAGTCGCCTTCAGCATCAACAACGAACTCGGGAGTTGCACCAGCTTGTACGATAACAAGACCAGCACCTTCGGTAAGCACATACACAGTGCTGTAACCTGCAGGCACGTTGGCGTTGCCATCGGCGGTAGCGGTCAGCGTGGCCTCGCCGTTCTCCAAACAAACGATACTTCCCCCGCTGAGGGTTCCCGCATCAGCTTCGCACACAGCACTACCTCCAGTGATGACCACGGTGTAGTCCTCGACCTGACCATAGGTGCTCGTGCCGCAAGGACCGGCATTACCGCCCAGCACGGTATCATGCAGGCGGACACGCATACGAGTTGGTCCGTTCAAAGCCGAAGCAGGTACGGTAAGGGTACCGCTCACATTGGCACCAAGCTGCGG
>JBBEDG010000142.1:0-5297 GCA_040881405.1 Flavobacteriales bacterium
CCTGCATCCACTGGGGGCGTTCAGCGCTCCCGCGCCTGAAGGGCATGTTCGCATTCGCATTCTGGGACGCCCAGGAGCAGGAGTTGCTGCTGGTACGCGACCGCATGGGCATCAAGCCCTTGTATGTATACCGCGATGACAGGCACATCCTCTTCGCTTCGGAGATCCGCGCATTGCTCGCAAGCGGCCTTGTTCCCCGCCGCTTGAACGAGAAGGCCTTGGTGGACCATCTGCGCTACCAGACAGTACATGCACCGGATACTCTGGTGCAGGGCGTGAACATGCTTCCGGCCGGGCACCTGCTTGCAATTTCGGATGAAGAAGTGGAGGAGCAGCGCTGGTATTCCTTGGTGGACAGCGTTAGCGAAGCGGCACAGCACATGTCCTTGCCTGACATACACCGCGAGGTACGCGATCGTTTGTCGCGTGCCGTGGAGCGTCGTTTGGTAGCTGACGTTCCGTTCGGTGCCTTCCTCTCCGGCGGCATCGATTCCAGTGCCATCGTGGGCCTCATGAGCGGTATGAGCGATGCGCCGGTCCACACCTTCTCTGTGATCTTCGATGAGGCGGAGTACAGCGAGGAGCACTTCGCCACCTTGGTCTCGAAGCGCTTCAACACCACGCATACGCCCATCCGGCTAAGCCCCCGGCACATGCTGGACATGCTGCCTGATGCGCTCGCGGCCATGGACCATCCCAGTGCCGACGGTCCCAACACCTTCGTGGTCTCCAAGGTCACCAAGGCCGCTGGCATCACCATGGCACTCAGCGGGCTGGGTGGCGATGAAGTGTTTGCCGGCTATCCTGTGTTTCCCCGCACGTTGGCGTTATGGCAGCGCCGCTGGATAACCCAGTTCCCCAAGGTCCTGCGTGGTGCTGCCGCCAGCATCATAGCCATGGCAAGGCCCAGCATTGCCAGTGATAAGCTGGGAGAACTACTCCGTTTAGGCACTTTCTCGGTCGATGATACCTACCCCGTGTCTCGCCTGACCATGCTGGACCGCGAATTGGTTCGGGTGCTGGATCGCAGAACACTTCCTCCTGATCGCGTGGGCGATATCATGCACGGTTTCATCCGCGATGATAGCGGATACACGCTGCCATTCCTGTCACAGGTATCCGTTGGCGAGCTATCCACCTACCTGCAGAACGTGCTGTTGCGTGATACCGATCAGATGAGCATGGCCCATGCCTTGGAGGTGCGGGTGCCCTTTCTGGACCACGAGTTGATCGAATTCGTATTGGGAGTGGACGACCGCCACAAGTACCCGCACACTCCGAAACGCCTTCTGGTGGAGTCCTTGGGCGATCTGCTTCCCCGCGAAGTGGTGGAACGCCCCAAGATGGGTTTCACCCTGCCTTGGGAGGTATGGATGCGCGGCGAACTGAGAAGCTTCTGCGAAGAGCGCCTCATCGGCCTGGTCAAGCGTCCTATGTTCCGCAAGAGTGCCATCAATGATATGTGGCAGCGTTTCCTGCGGGCCGATCCGCGCATCAACTGGTCGCGCATCTGGACCCTGGTCGTGTTGGAGGATTGGCTGCATCGCCACGGCATCGAGAGCTGATCACCCGGCACCCAAAAGAGAAAGGGGACCGAAGTCCCCTTTCCACAATTAAAGCGAACGCTTCTGTTAGAACTTGGCGCGCGACTTACGACCTACGCGCTTGGCTCCACGCACCCAGTTGTAACGCTGTCGGTAGAAGTTGGATTGCCCCCGCAGCACATAACTGTAGGTGAAGGTCATGCTGAGGTAGCTGTCGTTGTGTGTCGGGTCGCCGCGCTTGTTGCCTGCGGTGTAGTAATCCGCCTGGGGCAGGGTGTGGTCACGATCCAATGCGAAGGAGGTCTGGTTGGCCAAGGCCACAGCTTCCACGCTTGGCAAAGCACTGGGGTCGGCATACACCGAGCTGGCGTCATCCAAGTAATCAGAGAAGGTGGTGCGCCACCCGAAGTCCCATCCGAAGCGGTGGCGACGCTTCTTGGTGATGTGGAATCCCAGACCTGCAGGGATGGAGAGCCCGAAAGCCGAATACGTCTCGAGTTCCGTTGTCAAAGGACGCAATGCGTAGAAGTCGCCCTGTCGATCGATCTGGGCCTTGGGGTTACTGTAGAATACGGCCAACCCGGCATAACCAAACAGGCGGAAGTCGGTGCGGAAGCGTCCACGGCCCCCAATGTCGTTGTCTTGGAATATTGTGAATTCTGGACGGACATACCATTCGAACATGTCGTTCCTGAAGTTCAGGTTACGACCCACCCGACCACGGTTGGTGCTCAGCGCATCGGCACCTTGGATCCGCATGTACATCAAACCGGTGTTCACCGAAATAAGGCGGTTCACCTTGCGACGAACAAAACCACCAAGGGCCAAACGAGTCTGCCCCAGCTTCATATCCCACACGAAGTCCCTACGGGTCTGCTCCTTACCACCCATCTCGCCAAGGTAGTTGGCACCTCCAAGATGGACGTCTACGTCCCAAGCGTACTGTGCGTGGCTGTAGGACATGCCGCCCACGAACAAGGCGATGCCCAGGGCCGAACGAAGAATGCTGCGGTTCATGCTGAGGGGGAAGGGGAGCGTTACCAAAGCACAAACATAACAAAGTCCGTGTCAATAGCGTGCGTATATCATACATCCAGATATGAACACTTTGTGAAGCTTGCCCACGATCTTCCTGTGTCCGGTAGTTTTGTACCATGCAAAGCGGCACGCGCATCACCACCCTGTTCGGCACACGCTACCCCTTGGTCCAGGCCGGCATGATCTGGTGTTCCGGCTGGGAACTGGCCTCTGCGGTCACCAATGCTGGCGGTCTGGGCATCATAGGCGCGGGCTCCATGTACCCCGATGTGCTGCGTGACCATATCCGAAAGTGCAAGGCGGCCACCAGCGGCCCTTTTGCGGTGAATGTGCCCATGCTCTACCCCAGCATCGAGGAGCACATGGCGATCATCATCGAGGAGGATGTGCCCATCGTGTTCACCTCTGCGGGTAACCCAGCTGCTTGGACGGCCAAGCTCAAGGATGCTGGCAGGACCGTGGTACATGTGGTTAGCAGCGTGAAGTTCGCCCTGAAGGCAGAGAAGGCCGGTGTGGACGCTGTTGTGGCCGAGGGCTTCGAGGCCGGCGGCCACAACGGTCGCGAGGAGACCACCACCCTGGTATTGGTGCCCATGGTGAGCGACGCCCTCAGCATTCCGGTCATCGCAGCAGGAGGCATAGCCGACGGTCGTTCCATGCTGGCCGCCATGTGCCTGGGTGCCGATGGGGTGCAGATAGGCAGCCGCTTTGTGTGCTCCGAGGAATCCTCCGCGCACAGTGCGTTCAAGCAGCGTGTTGTGATAGCAGGTGAAGGGGAGACCCACTTGACCCTGAAGGAATTGGCACCGGTGCGCTTGCTGCACAACAAATTCTACCACGATGTGCAACAGGCCTATGCCCAAGGCGCCGACGTGGACGACTTGAAAGCCTTGCTTGGCAGGGCTCGCGCCAAGCGGGGCATGTTCGAGGGCGATCTGGAGGAAGGCGAGCTGGAGATCGGCCAGGTCAGCGGCCGTATCAACGATATATTACCAGCGGCCCGGATCGTGGAGGACATCATGCGCGAGTACCATGAAGCGCTGTCCCAAATGCGTTCAGTACCAGCATTTGCATGATGCATTTCAGCAGCTACGGCAACATATCGCAGCACGACCGCGTCTATATCGGTAGTATGATGGACATCGCACCGAGGAGGCATTACCATTATTTCATCGTGGTACTTTTATTGGCTTGTTCGCCGATGTTCGCCTTGGCGCAGCCCATGGAGGCACCCGATCTTCGCTGCGCTTCGGTGAATGTGGCCGGAGATGTCACCCTTACCTGGCTCCTTGCTGCTGACCCCGGGGGCACCTTTGTGGAGCATACCGTGTTTTCCTCGGCCGATGTGGCCGGTCCTTTTGTTCAGGTCGGGGTGATCACCGATCCGCTCCAGACCACCTTTTTGCACGTTGGCGCAGGGGCTGGAACAGGAGCGCGCTTCTACTATATCACCACGACCTCCTCCGTACCTCCGGTGATCTCAGCACCCAGCGATACCTTGGCCACGCTCTACTTGGAGGTGTTCCAAAGCACACCCCTTGGTAGTGCCAACCTTGCTTGGAACGCTCCTTCAACGGCAGGCACGGCCGATAGCCAGTTCTCCATCTGGATGGAGTATCCCATCGGCAACTGGAATCTGCTCGGTTTCGTGTCCAATACCACCTTCGCCTACCAGCACGTGATCTCCATCTGCCAGGATTCGCTCACCTTTCGAGTGGGTTTGGCCGATGACAGCGGATGCATTTCGTTCAGCAACCGCGACGGCGATGTGTTCGAGGATGTCACTCCGCCCTCGCCACCCGTGATCATTTCGGCCACTGTGGATAGTACCACCGGACAGCCGGTTATCACCTGGGAACCAAGTCCGGAGGCGGATACCGAAGGCTATATCATCGTACTCGTCACACCCGGTGGCGGGGTGATCATCGATACGCTGTTCGGCGCCGGATCCACCACCTACACTTGGGCGCCGGGTAGCCCGGACCTGGGTCCTGAATCCTTCACCGTCGCAGCCTTCGATACCTGCCGGGTGGGCGTTCCTCCAAGTCCCAACACCAGTGCAACGCGTCCGCAGCATACCACCATGTATGCTACTACGGAATACGACCGCTGTGCCGGGGCTGTATCAATTCGCTGGACTCCCTATGTTGGTTGGCCAGTGGTCACCTATCAAGTCCTGGTGCAGGTGGACGGCGGGCCTTGGGCCGTGCTACAGAACGTGGGCGGGTCGCAACTCAGCGTGCTCCACAACGTGGAACCCGACCGAACCTATTGCTACATCGTGAAGGCCATGGCCCAAGGTGGCGCCCCTTCCTCCCTTTCCAACAAGACCTGCCGTACTGCCACTTACCCGTCAGTACCGAACTTCAATTACCTCCGCACCGTAACGGTCACAGGTGCCGAGGAGATAACCGTTGTCGATAGCGTTGATGTTGCAGGGGCCGTAAGTGGCTACCGCTTCGAGCGCTCCGCCAACGGTGCACCCTTCGAGGTTGTTGCCCAATTTCCCGGAGGAACAGGCCCGCTGATCACCTACGTGGATACCGACGTGGCGCCGGATGTGGTAGGCTACCGCTACCGGGTGGCCGTAATGGACAGTTGTGGTAATGAAGCTTTGGTGAGCAACATTGGTGGAAATATCGTGTTACGGGCCTCATCCAACCTCTACGGCGAGAACTTGCTGGATTGGAATGGCTACGCCCAATGGGCAGGGGT
>JBBEDG010000143.1:0-5291 GCA_040881405.1 Flavobacteriales bacterium
TTCTTCCTGGCCTCAGCATCCTTCGCACAGGTAAAGTTGAACGGCTTTTCCGGATACACCTTTCAGGACAAGTTCAACCTTTCCGGAAACTCCGGTGGGCTTAGTTACTCGGAAGGGGTGATCGGTGATGGGGCTCTCTATGGTGGTGGTTTTGAAGTTGAGATCCGGAAGAACAAATCCATCGAACTGTTCTACCAGACGCAAAAGACAGAGGGTTTTTTGAACAATGGCGTTTTCCAATCAGCCACGTATGATGTTTCGGCGCATTACGTCATGATCGGCGGTTTGGGCTACCAGCCTTTCAGCACTGCGGTAAGCGGCTATGGCGGGATCAACGCGGGTGCAGGCTTCCTTACAGGTGATGCTGCTGCCACCAAGTTCGCGTTCGGTGGCAAGCTCGGCCTTCTTCTCAACTTGTCGTCCACGGTGGGGATCAAGTTGGGCGGTCAGATCATGAGTCCGGTACAGAGTATCGGTGGGGGCTTCTACTTCGGCACCGGAGGGGCTGGTGCAGGTGTATCCTCTTACAGCTCCATCTACCAGTTTAGTTTCACCGGAGGGCTTTGCATCGCACTGGAAGGACGTAGCACTGCAAGTGCGGCTCCCAGGCCAGTAGGTTCCGGAGTCCCACCGCCGCCTCCGCCGCCTTCGCGCTAACGCACATCTCAATAGCGATCTTCGTGCAACGGAGCGTCCCCCACGGGCGCTCCGTTGTGCATTTAGCGCTAGCCGTGCCCATCGTTCCGCTATGCGATCTGTTCCACCAAAATGGAATGGCGCAGTGTGCGTATTACCGACTCGATCATAGCAGAGGCTTCGGTACTTACGTTGGCAAGGGCGGAGTGTATGCAGGGGATCATGGTATTAGGGATGGCCTTCGGAAAGATGATCGGCAAGCACTACTCATCGAGCTTGACCAGTGCCCACCGGTACGAGCTGAAGCGCTACGGAGTACCATGGATGCATGTGGGTCCGCGGCTCCTATTTCCGGGGTATGTGGCAACAAACGCTCGCTGGAAACAACATGCTCCTTCACTATCCGGACGACATTGCCGTACGATGCGTCAAGAACACGCACGTGAGGCTGATGGCGCCAACGAAAAAGGCCACAGGAGTGATCTCCCATGGCCTTTCCTACTGCGTACGTTCAGCTCAGTTCTCGAACGCGTAGCCGATGGAGATGGCCACGTAGCTCTGCCCAGCCAAGTCCTTCGACTTGAACCCGGCGTAGTAGTTTGCGGAAAGCAGAAGAGCATTGCCGTTGGCGAGGTAGAATGATACTCCGGCCTCTGGTTGCAGCAGGAACTGCCACGGATCTTTTTCCAAGCTGTACAGACCCATGTCCAGGGTGCGACGCGCATAGATCGTGCCCAGACCGATGCCGATGTACGGGCGGATGTCCTCGCCCTCACGGAAGATATGGTCAAGCTGAACGCTCGCTGTAAAGGCGTTGGTGTAACGGTATTGCTCGCCGGTAATAGCTTCGTTATCCACAGTGTAGGTGGCGCGGTCCTTCTTCTCAAAGAAGGTCTGCCAGCCCATGTCGATCCCTACGGCACGGGTGCCATCGATCATATGTCGGTAGCCCAGGTTGACTCCACGGAACGATGGCTCATCGATGAACGAATTCAGATCACCCACAGGGATGGCGACCGAGTATTCCACGATCGTTAGGTTCTGTGCCTTGCTCAATGAGGGCACGGCCACCAATAGGGCCAAGGGTAGGAAATAGCGTAGCATGTGCGATCAGCGTTTCAGGACGGGTGATTGTTCAAAGGCCTCATCGATCGTGGATTCGATCCGGTCCAACAGGGTGCTGGAAGTGCCTTCCAACAAGCCATTGACGAGGCCGACCCACACGATAGGAACATTGTTCGAAGCGCTCACATCGGCAGGGACATTCATCAGCATGATCAGCGAACCACTCGTGTAGGAACTATAGCTGGGGACATACCCTGGATAGTACCAGCCCCAACCTGGAGCGTAGGGGTAGTACCAACCCCAGTAGCCCCAATTGTAAACGGTAACGTTCTCCGTCTTGCTCACAGCAGGAAGGAATATCACATCGGGGCTATCCGCTGCGTTCACCTCGGACCAGCCGCGGCTGTCCATGTTCCGTCTGATACGATCGATGATCTGATCACCATACAAGGGGTCCACCATCTCGGGCAATTCACCTTCAGTCAAATTTCCGGTCACCAGCACCACACTATCAGGGATCGCGTAGGTCAATGCGTTAGCGAAATCGAACGACGGTGATGAGGCTGTGAACACCAGGTCAAAGCTCGTTATATCCGTGGGCTGTTCCGGGTAGCAGCCAGTGCCCAATAGAGCCACAGTAGCCAGTGTGCCTATGAGCGAACGTCGATGCAAGGTCATGATCCGATCGTGGTTTTATAGAGCGCGAAGATAGCGTGAAGCGACTGCACCGATAAATGATCTTTGCCCACTTCCGCCGCTTAATTTCGCCATCCTTACTCCTGGAAGCCAACAGTCCCTGCTGAGCTCTCTTCAAGCATTTGTTTGAAGAGATGTGTTGAATGGGGCAAAGGCTACATACTACACCACGGCAGGGAAACCTTTGCCTTCGCATACACATGGTACGCAATCTGTTCATGCTGTGCTGCACCTTCATGGTAGCCCAAGATGCCATGGCCCAGAGCACTGGCCAACTCTGGTTGGATGGAACCGTTTACAAGACTTTCGCCAGCTACTATCGCGCTCAAACGGAATTCGGCTACCGCACGCTGGTCTCTGGTGGCAGCTACTGGGAAAGCTATCGCGTAGCACCACGGATGGAGATCGCACCAACGCCTCACTGGACCTTCATGGTGGGTGCGCCCTTGGTGTTCACCCAACAGCAGGAAGGCCCCAACTCCTACGAGGCACGCTTGCAGCTGGGCGCCAAATACGATTTCACCCCCTTCAAGCGGGTCCGGACCCGCCTATACCTGCGCTACGAATACCGCAGCGTGAAGACCGAGATCGACGATCTAGTGCAGAATACCAACAGAGCCCGATTGCGCGCTGAAGTATTGGTGCCCTTGAATACGGACAACCATAGTGCGGACACGATGTGGTATGCCTTGGGCGATGTAGAAGCCTTCATCGGCAGGGACCAGGATGTGGACGAGCGATTTGCCAACCGTGCACGGGTCCGCATTGGCGCAGGCCGCAAGTTCAGCTACAACTGGCGCGTGGAAGCGATCTACACCCTGCAGGAGTCAAGGAACTCCATCGAGGATACCGACCCTTCCGTGGACAACATCATCCGTCTTCGTCTCAAGTACTACATCACCCCGCGTGTTAGGCGTGTGGAACGGGAGCATCACACGGATTAAAGGTCTCTATGGCATAGGTGTGCCCTCCTTTCCCAGGATAAAATAGCTGAAGCCCAAAGTGAGTCCCAGCTGATCGTAGCGTGTTTGGAAACGCACATCGCGCAAGCCGTTCTCCAATGCGCCGGCGCGGTAGAACTCATCAAGGGCATTGCCGCTGCTGCCAAAGGCATACACCAGTCCGGTGGTAAGCTTAATCCGTGTGCTGTGCAGTGCCACGCCGCAGCTTACATGATACAGGTCCCAATAGCTGAACGTGGCACTCAGGTCCGTGCTGCTATCGAAACCGGAGCGATCCAAGTGGTTCAGGTCGGTACGCACACCCACCAACAGGTCCGCAATGGGCGAGAGGTGGAACTGTGCCCCGATGGCACCATTCACAATAGGGATGCTGGCACTGCGCACCCGACGCGTGCTGCCCATTGACGGAGGAAGTGCCCCGCCCACAAGGTCAGTCCCATCGTCCAGCCGCATCCTGTCGTAGTCCTGCACGGCCGATGCATAGGCCACGCGGAAGGCCCACACACTGCTTCCAATGCGCGTTTCCACACCAAGGTCCAGCATCCATGGGCTGTGTATGGCAGTGGGGAGTTGGGTGCCGCTCTGCACACTTTTCACCAAGGGTCCATCCACGCGGAAGGTGCTCACGGTCCTGTTCAGGTCGCCGCCGCTCAGGAACTGGGTGGAGAGTCGTGGCAACGCCAGGGTAAGACCCCACTGGGTACGTTCGCCCTTGTGGAAATAACCCAACTTGGCCAGAAAACCGAAGTTGTACAGGTCCACACGCTCGCTACCTGAATAGCTGGCCAGCACTGGCACCGTGTCATTCAATGCCGGATCGCCGTAGACGCCCATATCCAAGAGCTGCACAAAGGACTGGCTATAGGAACTGCCGAAGAGGCTCGCGCCGATGGAACCCTTTTCCCCGACCGTACGGCTGGCCCCCAGCCCGATGAGGTCCTCACGCGAAGTGGCGAGTACGTTGAGCAGCGTGGTGGTGAATTCCGTACCCGGCCGGTCGCGGTCCAGATCACGGGCATAGGACGCCGACTGGGCGACTTCCATGCGGCCGTATACGTTGCTCACATAACCGAAGCTGATCCGCCAACGATCATCGGGTCCGGCATTGACGGCACCCACCAAGAGGCGCGGCGCTACATCGGTCTGGCTGTCCAACGTGCCCACCCCGAGGTCGTTCTGGTCAGTCATCCTTATCCGCTGCCCGTAGAAGAAGTTCGCACTGGCCGTAACGCCCGTTCCCAATACCCGTCGCGCAGCTGCCGGGTTGTAGAAGAAGGCGGCCTGGTCTTCCGTACTCGCGCTGGCGGCACCACCCATAAGCGTGGCACGCGCACCGTATTGCTGGGTCCAGTATTGGTTGTCTTGTGCATGCGCCAAGCCAAGGGCCAAGCTCGCGACCCAAAGCAGGCTGATCCACCGATAGCATCCACAACTCCCCATCAGACCGCTGTTCATTCCTGCTCAAATTGCACCACCACTCCGATGCGGGAGCGAACGTAGTGATATGTTCCAATGATCCGCAATGATATTTTCCAGACTTGGAGATGGCACAACGATGGATCGACCAAGGCGGCTACTACTTGAATTGCTCCTACGGCCAAGAGGGCCAGGAAAATGAAATACACTGATCGAGTGTCTCTTGTAGCTGGTGGCTAAGCGTTGATCCAATAGGACCTACGCGCTGAGTTCATTGCGTTGTTCCTGCCACAGCTATCTCGACCATCACTACATTTGACACGGTCACAAGGTCGATGCCGGGATCTTCCACGACCCACTGAAAATGATGTCCTGAACGGGCCAGTACTTATGTCCTGCTTTTGAATTATCAGGGTCCGTCAACAAGGCTATATCACGAACAACTGCAATTCCCATGCGTAGCATTATTGCCCTTATCACCTGCCTCCTCGTAGCACCCGCATTCGGGCAGAACGA
>JBBEDG010000144.1:0-5283 GCA_040881405.1 Flavobacteriales bacterium
AACCGTGTTAGCTACGTGGAGATACCCCTGCTGTTGGATGCGCACCTTATGCAAGGGCGTTGGAGCGTCGGATTGCGCGGCGGCCCCACGTTGGGCATCCTGACAGGCCGACGCGGCGCCTTGCCCAACAGCAGCAACGACGGCTACACCGAGTTCAGCGATCAGGCTTTCCGCGAACTGATGCTTGGTTACACGGCGCGCGCCTACATACGCTATCGTTGGAACGCGGCATGGTCCATTGGGCTTGAACCTGCGATACGTGGACAGCTGATCAACAGCTTGGACAACGGGCCGCTGGATCGGCGTTCATCGGCCTTCGGTGGAATGCTGAGCCTGAGCTATCGCTTGCGCTAAGGGCTACCCCTCCGTTGCAAGCTTAGTTCGACAAGCGGGACGCTTGTCTGACGAAGCCCGCAACTCCGCACCAACCTCCTTCTCCAGCGCTTGGCGGATACGGCCAATGGCCTTGTCCACCTGCTCATCGGTAAGGGTCTTGGTGGCATCCTGCAGGATGAAACTCAAGGCGTAGCTCTTCTTGCCTTTGGGCAGTTTGTCGCCTTGGTACACATCGAAAAGGCCCACGTCCGTGAGCAGCTTTCGTTCCGCTTGCAGGGCCAGTTCGCGGATATCCTCGAAGCGCACACCGGCATCGAGCAGCAAGCTCAGGTCGCGGCGCACGCTGGGGAAACGGGACACTTCGGTGTAGTTCACGATCTCCGCGCGGCAGGCATCCAGCAAGGCCTGTTCGTCCACTTCGGCGAAGAAGACGGGTTGGCCAACATCCGCCGTCCTCAGCACGGTCTTCAGCACTTCGCCCAGTATTCCGCAGCGGCGACCTTTGATGTGCAGCGTGTGCGCATTGCCGAGCAGTGCATGTTCGCTCGGTTCCCAAGTGGCAAGTTCGTTCAGGCCCAAGCGCTGCAGCAAGGCTTCCACTTCCTCCTTGGCATCGAATAGGTCCGCTTTTCGGGAAGCGCTGCGCCAGTTCTCCGCAAAGCGACGACCGGTGAGCACCACGCCCAGCGTTTCGGTCTCGATGGTCTTATCGCCCTTGCGGCGGTAGATGCGGCCCCGCTCGAAAAAGGCGAGATCGCGCTGCTGGCGGTTCGCATTGTGCGCCACGGACTGCAGCATGCTGAAAAGCATGGTGGGACGCAGCACATCCAGTTCAGAACTGAGCGGATTGGCCAATGTCACCAACTCTTCCGCTGTAGCGATACTGCTCTTCATGCAACGCTCGCCGCTCACCAATGAAGGCGTCATGATCTCACGGAGTCCACGTGCGGCAAGGTGTGATGCGCTCTGGTTCCTCAGGCTTTCCAGCGTAAGTGCGTTGTGCAATACAGCGGGCACCATCAGGTGTTCCGGCACGGGCACATGATCGTAGCCGTGTATGCGGAGGATCTCCTCGATCACATCCGATGCGCGGTACACATCAGTGCGGTAGGCAGGCACCACGGCATGCACACCCTGTGTGTTGCGATCACGGATGCGGAAGTCGAGCAGTTCAAGGATACGTACGATGGCGTCGTGATCGATGCGTATGCCGGTGAGGCGGTCGCAATCGGCGAAGCGGAGGTGTACCTCGCGCGCTGTGTGCGGCTTGTTGTCGATGTCGGTGATCGCGGAAACGACCTCCGCAGAGGCCACTTCCTTCAGCAGCAGGGCCGCGCGTTTCAAAGCATATACAGTGAGCTCGGGATCCACACCGCGCTCGAAACGGAAGGAGGCATCGGTATTCAAACCATGGCGGCGTGCGGTGCGGCGGATGTGCGAAGGATCGAAGTAGGCGCTCTCCAGGAACACGGTGGTGGTGCTTTCGCTGACACCGCTGTGCAGGCCGCCGAAAACACCAGCGATGCACACTGGTTTCTCCGCATCGGCGATCACGAGATCGCCAGCATCCAACTTGCGTTCCTTCTCGTCCAGCGTGGTGAAAGGCTCGGCCGCCGAGGCCAAGCGCACCACGATCCGTTTGCCTGTGAGCTTGTCGGCATCGAAGGCATGCAGGGGTTGTGCCAGTTCGTGTTGAACGAAGTTGGTGACGTCCACAACGTTGTTGATCGGTTTCAGGCCTATGGCCAGCAACCGGTCCTGCAACCACTGCGGCGAAGGACCCACCTGCACACCAGCGAGCGTAATACCGGCATAGCGCGGCGCGGCCACGGAGTCCTGCACCTCCACCTTCACGGCCTCTCCCTCGCCATCCTGCGCATAGCCGCTGACATCAGGCAGCTTCAAGGAAAGATCACTGCCTGTGCGGTGGTTCAGTGCCGCGATCAGGTCGCGGGCCACGCCCACATGGCCCATGGCATCGGTACGGTTGGGCGTTAGGCCGATCTCCAGGACATGGTCGCTGGTGAGTTGCAAGTGTTCGGCAGCTGGTATTCCGGTGATCGCGGAAGGATCCAGCACCATGATCCCGGCGTGGCTTTCGCCCAAGCCGAGTTCATCCTCGGCGCAGATCATGCCGTGGCTTTCCTGCCCACGGATCTTGCTCTTCTTGATCACGAGGCTTCCGCCATCGCTCATGTGCAAGGTGCTGCCCACGGTGGCCACCAACACCTTCTGTCCGGCTTCCACGTTGGCCGCACCGCACACGATCTGTACGTTCTCTTCCTTGCCCAGGTCCACCAGACACACGCTCAGACGGTCGGCATCGGGATGCTTTTCGCGTTGCAACACATGCCCCACTACCACCCCGGCCAGCATGCCTTTGATGGGCTCGAAGGCCTCCACGCTCTCCACCTCCAAGCCGGTGCTGGTAAGGACCTCTGCCGCCTGTTGCGGGGTGAGGTCGGTATCGACATACTGCTTGAGCCAGTTCCAGGAGATGCGCATGGGGGTGGAAAAACGGTTGGCGAAGTTATCCAATGGGAATGGAGGCCATGGCTGAACGGTCCTCCCCCTAACTTCGCACTACCCCAATGGACTACATCGCACTCGCCATTCCGCTCTTCTTCCTGCTCATTGGCATCGAGTTGGCCTGGAGCGCATGGAGCAACCGCAAGGTATACCGCTTCAACGATTTCATTGCGAACATCGGCTGTGGCATCGGCTCGCAGATCGTGGGGGCTTTCACCAAGGCCGGCATCTTCGCGGTCTACCTAGCGGTGTACGACAATTGGCGCTTCTTAACGTTGGAGTACTCGGTGCTAACGTGGATCGTGACCTTCCTGCTGATCGACATGTTGTACTACTGGTTCCATAGGTGGAGCCATGGGGTCAACTTCCTCTGGGCGGCCCACATCGTGCACCACCAGAGCGAGGAGTACAACTTGAGCGTGGCCTTGCGCCAGAGTTGGTGGCAGGGCCTGTTCAGCTTCTGGCTGTATCTGCCTGTGGCCTTGCTGGGTGTGCATCCTTTGACCATTGTCACGGTGGCGGCCTTCGTTACACTTTACCAGTTCTGGATCCACACCAAGGCCTTGGGCAAGCTGGGGCCGTTGGAATGGCTTTTCAATACGCCAAGCCACCACCGCGTGCACCACGGTAGCGACCCGAAATACATCGACAAGAACCACGCAGGTACATTGATCATTTGGGACAAGATCTTCGGTACGTACCAAGTGGAGGAGGAGGAGCCCGTGTATGGCATCACCACACCGCTTGATCGGTGGGATCCATTGACCGCCAACTTCCACTACTGGGGCGACTTGTTCCGATGGGCTGGGCAGGCGCGCAACTGGAAGGACAAGGTGCTTTTCTTCGTGAAACCACCCGGCTGGATGCCCGACTACATGGGTGGGTTCCAAGCTCCCTTTGCGAAAGACCGCACAACCTACCGGAAGTTCGATACACACGTCCATGGTGCGGTTACAGGCTACGTTATCGCACAATTCATGCTGTTGCTTTCCATTACCACGTTCTTCCTGTTCCGCCAAGGAGATCTAGGTACTGTTCGAACGTGGATCACCGCCGGGCTGATCGTGCTGTGGGTGATGGATCTGGGTCTGCTTTTGGAAGGTGGCCGACGATGGGTGATCGGTGCGGAAGTGTTGCGGGCCTTGGTTCTGGGAGCATTGCTCGTACTAAGTCCCGATCTGCTATCCGGGCCTTGGGCGATCATCGTTGCCAGCATTATAACGGTGGGCTCTTTACTGGGCTTGATGTGGATCGCGCGCATGCCGGAGATGGCACCCCATACGTCGCTCTCCAAGCCTACGGAGTAGTTGTGCCGCGGGCACTGTTGCGGCCGGTATCAAGGGATCGTTCTCCATACTACCTTGGCGGCGCTCCGGTAGCCCTGAAAAGGCGACCACCATCACTTCATGGATATCCGCAAGAACACCCTGGTGAACGGCACCGCCTATGGCCTGGCCCTTATCGGTACCATCGCAGGTGGTATCCTGCAGGACCACACGATGGTCTACATCTGCAAACCGGCGTTGATGATCATCCTGGGCAGCTGGTTCTTCTTCAACAGCCGCCGCGTTGGCGACCGTTTCACCTTGCTCATCCAAGCCGGTCTGCTTTTTTCGCTTATCGGCGATGTGGCCCTGATGTTCGACCACAAGGACCCCTTCAACTTCCTGATCGGCTTGGGTGCCTTCATGCTCGCACAGCTTTGCTATGCCTTGGCCTTCGCGCAGAATATTTCCGATGCCGGTCCCGGAGGCAACATCCTGGTTCCCATCGTCCTTTCCGCTGGGGTTATGACCTACGGTTTCTTCTTCGCCTACGACCTGATGCCTTACGTGGACGATGTGGTCGCCCTGCCGATCATCATCTATGCTTGTGCGATATCGCTCATGGGCATCGGTGCTGTGTGTCGCTTCAGCCGGACCTACATGCGAAGTTTTATCCTGGTGTTGCTGGGATCGGTGCTTTTCATCGCATCGGACAGCATCCTTGCCGTGAACCGCTTCATGAAGCCCTTGGACCACGCCCAGTGGTCTGTGATGCTGACCTACGGCCTCGGGCAATTCCTGATCGCGGCCGGAGCCCTTGCACACGTCCTGGACCCCGAGGAGATACGCCGCAAGGCCGCGTTGAGCACTTGATCGGTCCAGGTCAAGGAGTTCTCAGATGGCAGTTGTCCGTTGTCAGGCGGCCGGTTCCGTCTGAGAAAGGACCGCTGACAACTAACTGATCCGCCCCCACATCGCTTGGGAGCGCATGCGATCACGCAGTGCTCCGGCGATAGGCGCGTTCTTCGGGTCGTCCAATTTCGGATCACTATCCAAAATGCGCATGGCCACCTGGCGTGCCTGCTGCAACAGGGCCACATCCTCCACCAGGTCGGCGATGTGGAGCTGCGGAATACCGCTCTGCTGCGTACCC
>JBBEDG010000145.1:0-5280 GCA_040881405.1 Flavobacteriales bacterium
GTTGGCCCTGCGGTTCAGCACAACGAAGGTGTTGGCCGGGTAGGCATCGAGCCCGCGGATGAAGAACGTATCGTTGGCGCCGTCGCCATTGGGGCTGTAGCCTGTGGGCATGATCAGGTCATCGGGTTGGGTCACCGTAATGATCATGCTCGCCGTGCAGCCGTTGGCATCGGTCACTTCCAGGGTGTACACACCCGCAGGCAAGCCGTTCAGGTTGGCAGTGGTGGATCCCGTGGACCAGCTGTAGGTGTAGGGTGCGGTTCCACCGCTGACGCTGGTACTGATGCTTCCATCATCACCACCGTAGGTGCTCACGTTGTAGCCGCCACTGTGGCTGGAAAGAATTGTGTCGATCCGGATGATCGAGGTCTCCTTCACCTCGAATTCGAGCGTTGTACTGCATCCGTTCGCATCGCTCACGGTAACGCTGTAGATGCCTGCTGAGAGACCATCCTGGTCGGCGGTGGTGCTGCCGTTGCTCCACAGGTACTGGTAGGGCGCTGTTCCGCTACCTACATCCAAGTCGATGGTTCCCTGTGTGTCGCCGTTGCATAGGTTGTCGGTCACCACGCCGCTCGCTTGCACGGCAGGTGTGCCGCCCACGCTGGCTTGTGCCAAAGTGCTGCATCCGTTGGCATCGGTAACAGTGACCGAGAAGTCGCCGGGTGCGAGTCCCGTGATGTTCTGGGTGGACGCGCCATTGGACCAGTTGTAGCTGTGAGGCATGCTGCCGCCGCTCACGGCCAGGGTAACGGCTCCCACATCCTCGCCGCAGGCTGCGGTGGTTGGTGTGGCAACTGCCGATAGCTCCGTGGGCTCGGTGATCTGGATGCACGCTTGTTGCGCGCAGCCGTTGGCATCGGTGACGTTCAGGCAATACTCACCCGGAGCAAGGTCGCTGAGTTGGGCATCGCTCGAACTGAAGCCGACCGGTCCGCTCCAAGCGAGTGTGTACGCACTGATACCGCCGGAGATCGTCGCAGTGATGCTGCCATCGTTCGCACCAGCGCAGGATATCTGTGTACCGCTGGGGAAGTTGAAGGCATCCAAGCTTATCGCCAAGGGCTCAGGAGCACTCATCACAACGTCGACATCCAGTGTGCATCCATTGATATCGCTTATGGATGCGGTGTAGGTTCCTGCCCCAAGCGATGTGATCGCATCGCCAGCAGCACTGAAGCCATTGGGTCCGCTCCAGTTCGTGGTGAAGCCACCATTGCCTCCGGCAATGTTCAGGTCGATGGAACCATCGGTCGCACCTGCGCAGCTCACTTGATGACCACCGAGGAATTCGGAGGTCGTTGCATCGGCAGCGAGAGCGCTATCCGATTGGGTCAATGTGATCTCGGTGAAGAAGGAGCACTGGTTCGCATCGGTCACCACCAGTTCGTAGGCATAGTCACCAGCGGGCAATCCAGTGATGTTCGGAGTGTTGAACTCCAGGCTGTCCGGGCCGCGCCACGTAAAGGAGTATGGACCCGAACCGCCGTTCACCGTGGCTTCGATCCAGCCATCGCTGCTGCCGAAGCAACTCACGTTGGTGCCGCTGGGGTAGATGGAAACTGTGAGTTCGGTCTCTATCTCCAGTTCCGGTTGGGTGAGGGTGATCACGGTGTCCATGGTGCAGCCGTTCGCGTCCACGATATTCACCAAGTAGTCACCGGCCACCAGTCCGGTGTAGCTGGTGGCTGCGGATACAGCGCCACCTGGAGCGGTTACGCTCATGGTGTAGGGTGCGGTTCCGCCTGCGGGCGCCAACTCGATCACACCTGTGCTATCTCCAACGCACTGCAGGTTGAATTGGCCATAGAAGGACACATAGGTTCCGCTGGCGAGCACATCCGGACCTTGCACGTTCGTGCTGAAGTTGGAGACACAGCCCAAGGCATCGGTCACCTGCACGGCGTAGCTGCCAGCCTCCAGTGCATCGATATCCTGCTGTGTGCTGTTGAAGCCATCCGGGCCGCTCCATGCGAAAGCGTAAGGCGCTGCGCCACCTGTTGCCTGCACGCTCAGCGAAGCGCTCGCATCGCCGGGGCAGTTGTTCGGCACCACGGCGAAGGACAATTCCATGGGAGCGGGTTGCACAAGGGTGGCGTTCGTTTCGAACACACATCCATTGGCATCGGTCACCACCAAGTGGTACGTGCCCGGGCCGAGATCGTTGATGTTGGCATCGCTGCTGCCGAAGCCCGAGGCATTAGTCCAGCTGTACGTGTAGTCCGGAGTGCCACCGCTAACGTTAACGGCAAGGCTGCCATCGTTGCCCGAGCAACCCACGTTGAAGCCTTCGCCAGCATCGCTGAGAATAAGCTCGAGGTCCAGGGCATTGGGTTCGCTGAGCGTGATGCTCGTAGTAGCGGAACATCCATTGGCATCCGTTACGGTGAGGTCGTAATTTCCAGCTGCTGCGCCATTGATCGACGCAGTACTTGCGCTGAAGCCATTGGGGCCGTTCCAATCGAAGCTGAATGCACCGTTACCTCCACTTACACTGGCCGTGGCCTGGCCATTGCTTCCGCCCATGCAGGAGATGTTGAAGCCTCCATTGTAGCTTGTGGCATTCACCACGATGCTTATCACAGGTGGTGCATCCAAGGTGATGGAGCTGTTTCCGGTGCATCCGTTGGCATCGCTAACCACCACACTGTAGTTGCCCGGCGCCAGGTCGGTGATGATGGCTGTGCTTGCTGCAAAACCATTCGGTCCGCTCCATGCGTAGCTGTAGTCCGTCGTTCCGCCGCTCACCAGTGCTTCCAAGGTGCCATCGCTGCCATCGGCACAGGCTACATCGAAGCCACTTGGGTGGGTGGATGGAGTAAGCGTGACATTCACATTCTCCGGAGCTTCCAAGGTGTGGCTTGCCGTTGCTGTGCAACCGTTCGCATCGGTCACTGTGGCGGTGTAGGTGCCGGCACCCACTTCGCTAAGCAGATCACCGCTTTGTCCGTTGCTCCATGCAACGGTATGTGGTGCCGTACCGCCAGTAATGTCAAGTTCGATGCTGCCATCGGTGCCGTTCGCGCAAGGGATGTTGGCACCCGGAGTGCCGCTGAGGATAGCGGTGCTACCCAAGGGCTGCGGACTGTTGAGTGTGATGGTTGCCGACACGCTGCAACCGTTGGCATCCGTCACGGAAACCTGGTACACACCGGCTCCCACGTTCGCTATGTCCTCCGTATCGGCGGTGAATCCGGGACCATCCGTCCATGCAATGGTGAACGGGGCCGTACCGCCGTTGATGCTCAAGTCCACGGCAGCATCGGCAGCGCCGGAGCAGGACACATTATTCCCGCCTACGTAGGTCGTGGCATCAAGGTCGATGGTCAGTGGCGCTGCGGCTTCCAGCATCACCGAGGAGTTCTCGATGCATCCGTTGGCATCGGTAACAAGTACATTATAGATGCCAGCGGCAAGACCGTCCAACTCGCTCGCGTTGGAAGCGAAGCCGTCAGGACCGCTCCATACGATCTGCTGTGGTGCAGTACCACCACTCACGGTCAGGCTTATGGAGCCGTCCGTTGCACCGGCGCAGCTGATGGCATTGCCGTTGAAGTCGGATAGGGCGAAGGTATTCTGCAGCGGAGCGGGTGCTTCCAGGACAATGCTGGCATTGCTCGCGCATCCGTTGGCATCGGTTACGACCAGGTCGTAGGTGCCTGCGGCAAGTCCGCTCAGGTCCTGAACGTTGCTCGTGAAGCCGTTGGGGCCGCTCCAGGCAAAGGTGGAACCACCAGCACCACCGATCACGGACACATCAATAGTTCCATCGGTGGATCCGTTGCAGGAGATGTCCGCTCCGTTGTAGCTGGAGTTGGTAGTGCTCAGTTCCACGGCTGCAGGTTCGGTAAGGGTCACGGGCAGAACTTGCACGCATCCGTTGGCATCGGTAACGGTTACCGCGTAGGTGCCCGCGGCCAGTGCGTTGATGTCCTGCGCCGCGCTGCTGAAGCCGTTCGGGCCTTGCCACGCATAGGTGTAGGGTTGTGCCCCACCGCTTACCGCTAGGTCGATGGATCCCGTGGAAGAACCAGCGCATGCAAGGGCATCACCGCTGGCGGAAGTGGAGGTGCTGAGGCTGGCATTCAATGGCGCTGGAGCCACAAGTGTGCGCGATGCAGTTATGCTGCAGCCGTTCGCATCGGTCACCGTAAGGTTATAGGTGCCGGGTGCCAGGCCGAAGATGCTCACCGTGTTCGCGGTGAAACCATCAGGACCGGTCCATGCCACATCGTAGAACACCGTCCCGCCGGTGATGCTGTTGTTGATGAAGCCATCGGCAGCACCAGCACAGCTTGTGTTGAATGCGCCATAGGTTCCGGGTACAAGGTTCGCTGCCAAGGGGGCTGGCGCGTTCAGGGTGTAGGCTGCAAGTGTCGTGCATCCGTTCTCGTCGCTTACGGTAAGCGTATAGGTCCCTGCGCCCATTCCGCTCAGGTCCTCCAAGCTTGGATCCACAAGACCGGGTCCGCTCCAGGAGTAGCTGAGGTTACCGGTACCACCGGTCACGGTCATATCAATGGATCCATCGGTGGCGCCGGCACAGCTTATCTGCCAACCACCAGGATAGCTGCTCATCACACCGTTCACTTGGAACAGGCCGGGTTCGCTCACATCGAAGGAGCGCGTTACGGTGCAGCCATTGGCATCGGTAACGGTGGCCACATAGATTCCGGAAGCCAGATCCGTGAGTAGGGTGCTCGAAGAGCTGAACCCGTTCGGTCCGCTCCAGCTGATATTCAGTGGAGCAAGACCACCTGAGAGTGTGGCGTCGATGGCACCGGTGCTGCTGCCTTGGCAAGCGGCGGTGGTCACATCGGCGTCCACGACGATCGCTGGCGGAGAAGTGAGCACGATGGTGCTGTCCATCGTGCAGCCGCGAGCGTCGATCACGGTGAGGATGTACGTATCAGCAACCAAGCCCGAAAGGTCCTGCTGGCCCGATATTCCGCCATAGAGGTCTGTCCACTGGTAGGAGTAAGGCGAATAGCCTCCGCTTACGGTTACATCAATGCTGCCGTCAGCGCCATCGCTGCATGAAACATTGAAGCCGTTGTAGTTGCTCAGCACAAAGTCCAATGCGAGCGGCTGGTCGGGTCCGGCTATGGTGAAGTCAACGAACTTCTCGAGGTCGCAACCATTGTTGTCCTCGATCATCACGGTGTACATACCGGGTGGCAGGTTGCTCACGGTGTAGCCGAACTGTGGTGGTTGCACCATCCAGGTGATGGTGTAGGAACCGCTTCCACCGGTCACTGCGAGCATGGCGCCTCCATCATT